>NZ_AQOI01000232.1:0-4258 GCF_000364665.1 Xanthomonas sp. SHU 199 | reverse complement strand
GCGCGTGGCAGGCGCAGCGCGCGCTCGCCGCGCGCCAGCGCGCCGGCGGCATGCAACCAACGCGCCGCCTGGTCGAGGTCGGCGGCATGCGCGGGCGAAGCATGGTCGGCGCTGTAGAGCGTGACCGCATCGGTCGTGGTGTCGTGCAGGGCGCCGACGAACAGCGTGTCGGTGGGAATGGCGATGCCGCGCTCGGCAAGCCCGGCGCGCACCTCGGGGTCGTTGAGCAGCGCGGCGAGCAGCCGCGCGTTCACTTCGCCCGAGTAGCCGCCGCAGGCGCCGCAGTGCAGGGCGCTGGCATGGGGGTTGTTGACCACGTTTGCCCCGTGGCCGGCGATCACCACAAGTCGGGCGAACCCAGTGGTGAGCGACATCGCGGTGAGGATGCGCGTGGCCATGGTCAGCCGCGTGTCGAGGTCAAGCGCCTCGGCCGGGCGCGGCGCGGGATCGTTCGGCGCTGAGTGCCGCGTCAGTCCCAAGCCATCGCGCAGCAGCTTGGCGACGTAGATCGGGCCGGTGGCCTCGACGAAGGCGAACGAGGAAATGGCGGCCAGCTTGAAGCGCCCCCAGGCCCGCTTCGCGCGGGCCGCGATCCGTGCGGCGAGGTCCGCTTCGGCCACCGAGGGCGTCGCCTCTCCCGCGCAGGTGTGCACCGCTGGTGTCAGCAGCACCGGAAGGCGTGCCTCGACCACGTCCGACGCGAAGCGCCGATGGCCGATGCCCAGCCCGAAGAAGCCGGCGAATCCGAGGGTCTGGATGCCCGCATCGAGGCTTTCCAGCGCGCGGCGGAACACTTCCGAGCGTACGTCGATGCAGAAGGCCATCTGCAACGTCATCCGGTCGGGGGCGACCGGGGCCGAGGCGGGCGCTGCAAGCACGCTGCCGAGCCGCCGCTGTGCGGCTCGTTCGGCCGCTTCCTGCAGGATGCTGTCGACGACGTCGTCCGAAGTCGCCGCCACCGGCGTGGCGTAAGCGGCGACGGCGCTTCGCCACTGCGGCGCGATCACCGCGCCGAACTTGCCCAGCAGGGCGGCTTCCCAGCTGATGCGGATGGCGAGCAGATCGGTCACGCAGGCATCGGTTCCGCCGCTCAACTCCGCTTGCCAGAGCCGATAGCGGGCGACCTGGCTCCAGCCGCCCAGCGTGGTCAGCAGGCGGTGGAAATAGCCGTCCAGCGCGTCGGGCGCGAGGCCGAGGCGGGCGACGCCCTCGACGATCGCCTCTTCGGCAGTCGCTGGCGCGTCTGCCACCTGCTGTGCGAATCGGGTGAGTCCGGCGATTTCCGGTGTCAGATCGTGTGTCGCAACCAGCCGCCACGCGTTGTAGGCGCCGCCGGACTGCCCGGCGACCCACAGCGCCTGGCCTTGGTCGAAGTAGCTGGCGGCCCAGTGTCCGATGCGCTCTTCGACGATGCCCGGCCAGTCGACCAGCGACGCATCGCGTGCCAGATCGGCGACGGTCGGTATCGCCTGCGGGGCAGGGCGCGTGGCTTCGATGACGAGCTTCAGTGCGGACACGCTCGGCGGACGCAGCGCCGCCGGCGCGTTGTGCCAGGCCGCCTGCAGATCTTCTTCGGCGATCTCGCCGGACTGCAGTCGCTGCGCATACCAGTCGCGCGGCATGGTCACGGCGATGCCGGCGGCACGCCGCAGCCGCGCCGCCGCGATCGGCAGCGGTTCGCCGGTCTGGCCGATGAAGGGGTTGACCGCCACGCTCGAGGCGAGCGGCCAAAGCGGGGGAATGGCCCGCGCCGCACACGTGGCGGCGGCGATGATCAGCTCGTGAGACAAGGACGGTGCGTCGGTGGTGGTCATCAACATGGGGGGTGTCCTGGCGGTTAGGGAGTCACGAGGTCTTGCGGACGGACCAGCCGCCGAGCAGGCGATCGAGCGTGGCGTTGGCATACAGGCCATTGGCGAGATGCACGCGCAGTCCGGCGGCGGCCGGGTGCGTCGCCCACAGCGGGAACAGCGCCTGCGCCACCGCCACCAGGCCGAAGCTCAGCACCGCCAGCGCCATCAGCGTCCACTCCAGCCGACCCGGCGCCGGCGTTGCCGGCAGCACGCCGGCGGTCAGCCATTCGGCTGCACTCTGCAGCGCGAAATAGCCGACTGCGGCGGCACTGGCGTAGAGCGCGGTCCTGCGGGTGAGCGGGCGCGGCGCGGCATCGGCCAGACCCTGGGCCAGCAGGTAGGCCACGCCGAAGATCAGGATGGCGCCCAGGGCCAGCGCCTGCGGCGACTTGTGCCCGAAGCCGAAGGCGAACCCGAAGGCGGCGCCGATCACGACATAGATCGCCAGCGCGATCAGGAAGGCGCGGCACACCGCCGCCCCATTGGGCACGGCGACCGGCCCGGGCCGGCGAATGGACGCCACCTGCTCGACGGCGCCGCCGGAGGCCAGGAAGGCATGGGCCTTGTAGAGCGAGTGCGCGACGATGTGCAGCAGTGCCAGCGGGAACAGCGCCAGCCCGCACTGCAGGATCATGAAACCCATCTGCGCGACCGTGGACCAGGCCAGCGAGGTCTTGACCGCGGGTTGGGTCAGCATCACCAGCGCGCCGAACAGCGCGGTGAACCCGCCCAGCATGGCCAGCACGGCGAGTACGCCGGGGGCCGCCAGCATCAGGTCGGCGAAGCGGATCAGCAGGAAGCCGCCGCCGTTGACCACGCCGGCATGCAGCAGCGCCGACACCGGCGTGGGCGCCTCCATCATCTCGGTGAGCCAGCCATGGGTGGGGAACTGCGCCGATTTCAGCACCGCGGCCAGCGCCATCAAGGCGGCCGCCGCGGTAAGGACACCGCCATGCTGGCCGTTCCGCGCCAGCGTGTTGATGGTGGCGATGTCGGTGGTGCCCAGGCTCTTCCAGACAAGCAGCGCCGCGCAGATCAGGGCGATGGCGCCGATGCTGGAGAACAGGCGCTTCTTGCGCGCGGCGCGCTGCGCCGCCACGCGGTCGGGATAGAACAGCAGCAGACGATTGAGCGCGATGCTGGTGGCGATCCAGGCCACCACGACCTGGACCAGGTTGCCGGCCTGCACCAGCAGCAGCACCGCGGCGAGCGCGACGCACAGCCAGCCGGTGAAATAGCCCTGGCGTGCCTCGCCATCCAGATAGGTGCGGGTGTAGCGCACCACGATCCAGCCGACGAAGGCGACCAGCAGCAGCATCGTGGTGCTCACCGCATCGAGCCGGACCGACAGGCCGATGCCGCTCCATCCGATCAATGCGCTGCCGCCGGCGCCGCGGGCGATCAGCAGCGCCAGCGAGGCGATGGCGACGAGCAGTGCGCCGAGTGCGGCACTTTCGGCGAAGGCGGGGAGGAAGCGGGGGCGTCGGCCGTTGCGGACAAAGCCGAACACGGCCGCGACCAACAGCAGGAATGGGGCAGAAAGCGGCAGCAGATAGAGCGACAAGGCAATCCCCTTGGATCGAGCGCAGTGGCGGGCGGCGCCACGATAGCGATCGGCGGGGCTGAGCAAAAATTCATTGTTTTCACGATATCGTTCGTTATTATCGAACGATGGCCGCTTTGAACTACAACCACCTGCGTTACTTCTGGGCCGTCGCCCACGACGGCAACCTGACACGCACTGCCGAGCGGCTCAACCTCACCCAGTCCGCCTTGTCGGTGCAGATCCGCAAGCTGGAGGAGCGTTTGGGCCATGCACTGTTCGAGCGGCGCGGGCGGCAATTGCACCTGACCGAGGCGGGGCAGATCGCGCTGGACCACGCCGATGCGATCTTCGCCACCGGCGACGAACTGCTGGGCACGCTGCGGCAGACCGGCGCCGCGCGGCAGGCGCTGCGGGTCGGCTCGCTGGCCACGCTGTCGCGCAACTTCCAGCTGGAGTTCCTGCGGCCGCTGCTCGGCCGAACCGACATCGACCTGATCCTGCGCTCGGGCAGTGCCGGCGAACTGCTGCGGGCGCTGGAGGCGCTCAATCTCGACGTGGTCCTGCTCAACCAAGCGCCTGCCACCGACGCGCTGACCCCGTTCGTGACCCATCGGCTCGCCGAGCGCCCGGTCAGTTTGGTGGGCACGCCGGACCGGTTGGGTCATGCCGCCAGCATCGCCGATCGGCTTCGCCAGCATCCCATCATCCTGCCGACGGTGGACAACAGCGTGCGCGCGGGATTCGACGCCCTGGCCGATCGCCTGGGCGTGCGCCCGCAGATCGTGGCGGAAGTGGAGGACATGGCGATGATGCGCCTGCTGGCGCGCGAGGACATCGGCCTGGCCGTGCTCCCGCCGAT
>NZ_AQOI01000231.1:0-8682 GCF_000364665.1 Xanthomonas sp. SHU 199 | reverse complement strand
TTTTGGTCGATGGTTCGAATCCATCACGGCCCACCACTTTTCAAACCAGGCCAGGCATCGCCTTTGGCGGAATTTTCGCCAGCTCCTCGCGCCGCCTCTGATTCGCCGCGAGTTGCGCTGTTTCCAGGGATGGGACTGCGTCGGATTGCTGCAATGACTCCCGGCCTTGCGCGACAGACGCTTGCGCAGCCAAGTGCACTGGCTGCTGGCAGCCAACGCACCCCATCTCTCAAGCCAGGGGCTGCAAGAGCAAAGCGAGGCACAAGCCCAGCATGAACAGCGCGACTGCCGCATCCAGCAGTCGCCACGCAGCGGGCTTGCGGAACACGGGCTGCAGCAGCCGCGCGCCGTAGCCCAGGCTGCTGAACCAGGTCGCGCTGGCCAGGCAGGCGCCGAGTGCGAAGGCCCAGCGCAGTTGTCCCGGGTAGCGCGTGGAGAGGCTGCCCAGCAGCACCATGGTGTCCAGGTAGACATGTGGATTGAGGAAGGTGAAGGCCAGGCAGGTCAGCAGGACGCGTTGCCAGCTCCGCTGATCCTCGCCGTGCGCCAGCAGGCCGCCACTGCCGCGCCAGGCGCGTCGTGCCGCAAGTAGCGCGTAGGCGCCGAGGAAGGCCGCACCGCCGAAGCGCAATCCCTGCAGCACGCCCGGCCAGGCGTCCACCACGGCACCGATGCCGGACACGCCGAGGACGATCAGCGCGATGTCGCTGGCGGCGCACACGGCCACGACCAGGCCGACATGCCGACGCTGCAGTCCCTGGCGCAGCACAAAGGCGTTCTGCGCGCCGATGGCGACGATCAGGCCGGCGCCGGCGACGAGGCCGGCCAACAGTGCGTGCAGCCACATAGCGATGAGGTCCTGGGACATGGGGCGAGCATGCTGCACGCGTCGGCGCGATTAGCCAAACTCGTTTTTCTGTACGCTCTGAAGAATCTCTAATCCGCATAACCGCCATGGATCTGCTCCACCCCCAGCTGTCCGCCTTCGCCGCCGTCCTGGAAGAAGGCAGCTTCGAGGCCGCCGCGCGCCGCCTGGCGCTGACGCCGTCGGCGGTCTCGCAGCGGATCAAGGCACTGGAAGACAGGCTTGGCCAGGTGCTGATCGTGCGCCAGGCTCCATGCCGGCCGACCCCCGCCGGGGAGCGCCTGCTGCGCAGCGTGCGGCCGATGCAGGTGCTGGAGGCCGAGGCGGTGGCCGACCTGTTGCCCGCGCCTGCGAGCAGTGCAGCGGCACGCAGCATCGCCATCGCCGTCAACGACGACTCGCTGCAGACCTGGTTCCTGGATGCGCTGGCGGCGCTGCACGACGCGCATGGCTACCTGTTCGATATCCAGGTGGACGACCAGGACCACACGCTGGAGCTGTTGCGCAGCGGCGCGGTCCTCGGTGCCGTCACCTCCGTCGGCAAGGCGTTGCAGGGCTGCAATGTGCTGTCGCTGGGCGCGATGCGCTACCGCGCGATCGCCTCGCCGGCGTTTTTCGCCCGCTACTTTGCCGACGGCCTGGATGCGGTGGCGCTGGCCCGCGCCCCGATGATCGTCTACAACCGCAAGGACGCGCTGCAGGCGCGCTTCGTGCGGCGCATCACCCGCGCGCGGCTGAGCCCGCCGATCCACTACCTGCCGACCTCCATCGGCTTCGTCGAGGCGGCCGCGCGTGGACTGGGCTGGTGCCTGGCGCCGGAGCCGATGCTGGTGGCCGCGCTGCGGCAGCGGCAGATCGTGGTCGTCGACCCGCAGCGCTGGCTCGACGTGCCGCTGTACTGGCAGCATGTCGCGGTCCGTTCCAGGACGCTGCAGCACATCGCTCAGGCGCTGCGTGCCGCAGCAGAGGGCATGCACGCGTCAGCGCCGCTTGCCTGAGCGTCGCTCGCGGTGGGTCGCTTGCTCCGGCGCCGATCATCGTCCAGGGCGACCTCCTGCTTGTGACGGCAGCAGTGCATCGACGCCGAGTGCTGCCGGGGATCAGGTCAGGGTCGTTTCGCGGATGACGCCGCTCGGTCTCATGCCGCCTCGTGCAGGAACGCGGCGCCGGCGTCTGTGTCCGCAGGGCGCATCAGGATCCCGGTCACTTCGGTGATGGGGGGGACGAGCGTCAGGGCGGAGGGCGCGGCGGACGACGGCGTCAGGCCTGCGCCGTGCTGAAGATTCCGGCCAGGCTCTCGCTCAGGATCAACTGCAGATGCATGCGGTTGAGCTCCACGCCGGTGGTCATCATCATGTGCAGGCCGCCGCACATCGCCGCGACCGCGTAGACGCGGGCCTGGAATTCGGCTTCGCTGCCGCTCCAGCCGTGGTCGCGCAGCATGCGCCGCAGCAGGTCGCCGAGGTTCTGCACCAGGGACACGTTGAGCCGGCGCGCGTACTGCGCCAGTTCGGGATCGCGTGCGGCGGCCAGGTCCATCTCCAGATCCAGGCGCCGCCGCCGCTGGTTGGCATCGGCCACCAGCCAGTCTTCCAATGCCCCGGCGATGAACGTGGTCGCGTCCTGGTGCGGCGGCGGTTGCAGCAGCCACATGGTGCGGATCGCACGCTCGTAACCGCGTTCCATCAGCGCCTGGACCAGGCTGCGCTTGTCGTCGAACTGCCGACGTACCGCGCTGCAGGAGACGTCGGCAGTCCCGGCGATCAGTTCGAAGGTGGTGGCGCCGAGGCCGTTCTCGACGATGCAGCGCTCGGCCGCATCGAGGACGTCATCGTGCAGGCGCTGCTCGCGTTCGCGGGCGCTGTGCAGCCGGACTACGTTGGACATGGCGTGAGCTCGGGGGGAAGCGATGCCACATGAAGGGGGGGGCCGGGCGACCAGCCGCGACGCGCACGCGATGCGTGACGCCGCCGCGGACGGCATGCCGACAAAGGTAGCGCGATTGTAGACGCGATGCGTCGCGGTCGCGCGTGCGGCGGCAAGTCGGTCGATCCCATCGCCACCAGCGTGACGGGCGGCACTCTCGAGTGGGGGTGTCGATGCGCACTTCGCGCGCAATGGACGCAGCGGGCACGGCTGCATGACTGGGTGCTGGAGCGCGAGCGTGGGAGCGGGCGGTTTCAGTGGTGCCGGCACGACACGTCGCACCGCAAGGTGCTGCGATTGCGGATGTGAACAGGGGGACTGGTGCTGTCGGAAAGTTCCAGGCCGCGTGCGGACCAGCCTGGGAGTCCGGCGGGCACTGCTGTCAACTTCGGGAAGTGCGCGGTAGGAGCGGCTTCAGCCGCGACGGGCGTTACCGGGAACGCCCCGTGGGGGGATGACGCAACGTGCATCGGTTCGAGCGTGGCGGGAGCGGATTAGGCGCTGCCCTCGTGTCGCCGTGCTTACCAGCCGAACGGCGGCGGGCCGTAGGCGCCGGGGTAGTAGCCGCGGCCGAACACCGGGCCGTCGCCGCGGCCGACGCTGATGCTGATGCCCATCTGCCGCGGCTTGCCGTCGTCGGTGTAGGAGGTCTTGCACAGGTTCAGATTGGCGGCCTGGTAGTTGCTGTTGCCGCCATGCGTGGAATAGCCGATGCCGGTGGCGACGCTGCCGTGCACGTCGCCGTTGCAGCGGTCGGCCTGCGCCTGCAGGGCCTCGGCGCGCGCCTGCGCTGCCGCCGCCTTCTGCGCCGAGGCCGAGGTGCCGCTGGTATCGCCGTAGTACGTGCCCGGCGGATCGGCCTTGGTGCCGGGATCGGCGTAGGTGATCGGTTGTTGCGGCACGCTCAGGTCGAGCTTGCGCTTGGCCGCCTCGCTGTCGCTGGTGGCATCGGCGGTCTGGGCCAGGGCCGGGCCGGCAAGCAGGGCGCAGGCGAGGAGAAGGAGGCTGCGGTTCATCGGGCATCCGCCAGAGAGAGGGGCCCGGCGGAGCCTGTCAGACGCTCCGCCGGGACGCTGACGCTATCAATACCACGTTGAACCCGGCCTGTCGGCGCCGCGGGCCGCGCCGCGATGTGCCGATGCTGCAGGCGCCGGTGCCGCGCTTCAGCCCTGTCCGTGCACCACGTCGAGCAGTTGCTGGCCGTAGCGGGCCAGCTTGCTGCCGCCGATGCCGCCGACCCGCGCCAGTTCGTCCAGGCTGCTCGGGCGCTGCTCGGCGATGTTGCGCAGGGTGCTGTCGTGGAAGATCACGAAGGCCGGCACGTTCTGTTCCTTGGCCAGGCCGGCGCGGAGGTCGCGCAGCGCGTTGAACAGGGGCAGGTCCTGCGCCTGCACCGGCACGCCGGTGCGCGGGCTGCCGCTGCGGTCGCCGCGCTCGCGGCCGCGGCTGGGCAGTTCGCGGCGCATCATGATCTTGCGTTCGCCCTTGAGCACCTGGCGGCTGGCGTCGGTGAGGCGCAGGCCGCCGTAGGCGTCGCTGTCCACTTCCAGCAGGCCGGTGGCGACCAGTTGCCGGAACACGCCGCGCCAGGCGCGCGCGTCCAGATCCTTGCCGATGCCGTAGGTGCTGAGCTGGTCGTGGCCGAACTGCTTGATCTTCTCGCCTTCGTTGCCGCGCAGGATGTCGATCAGGTGGCCGACGCCGAAGCGCTGGCCGCTGCGGTACACGCAGCTCAGCGCCTTCTGCACGGCCACCGTGGCATCCCAGGCGTCGGCCGGCCGCAGGCAGTTGTCGCAGTTGCCGCAGGGCTGCGGATAGGTCTCGCCGAAGCCGGCCAGCAGCACCTGGCGGCGGCACTGCATCGACTCGCAGTAGCCCAGCAACTGGTCGAGCTTGCGCCGTTCCACGCGCTTGCGTTCTTCGCCGGCCTCGCCCTGCTCGATCATCTGCTTGAGCAGCACCACGTCGCCCAGGCCGTAGCACAGCCAGGCTTCGGCGGCCTCGCCGTCGCGGCCGGCGCGGCCGGTCTCCTGGTAGTAGCCCTCCAGCGACTTGGGCAGGTCGGTGTGGGCGACGAAGCGCACGTCGGGCTTGTCGATGCCCATGCCGAAGGCGATGGTGGCGCACATCACGATGCCGTCCTCGCGCAGGAAGCGGCGCTGGTTGTCGGCGCGCACCTCGGCCGGCAAGCCGGCATGGTAGGGCAGGGCGTTCAGGCCCTCGCGGGCGAGGAAGTCGGCGGTCTCCTCGACCTTGCGCCGCGACATGCAGTAGACGATGCCGGCGCTGCCGCGGTGCGCGCGCAGGAAGTCCAGCAGCTGGCGCCGCGCATTGTCCTTCTGCACCACGGTGTAGCGGATGTTGGGGCGGTCGAAGGAGCTGACGAAATGGCGCGCCTGGGCCAGGTCCAGGCGCTCGGCGATCTCGCGCTGGGTCGGCGGGTCGGCGGTGGCGGTGAGGGCGATGCGCGGGGTCTGCGGCCAGCGCTCGTGCAGCACGGTGAGCTGGCGGTATTCGGGGCGGAAGTCGTGGCCCCATTGCGACACGCAGTGCGCCTCGTCGATGGCGAACAGGGCGATGCGGCTGCGCTCGATCAGCGACAGGAAGCGCGGGGTCAGCAGCCGTTCGGGAGCGACGTACAGCAGGTCCAGTTCGCCGGCCAGCAGGTCGCGCTCGACACGCTGCGCGGTCTCGCCGTCCAGGGTGGAATTGAGGTATTCGGCACGCACGCCGAGCTGGCGCAGCGCCTCGACCTGGTCCTGCATCAGCGCGATCAGCGGCGAGATGACGATGCCGGTGCCGTCGCGCAGCAGCGAGGGAATCTGGTAGCACAGCGACTTGCCGCCGCCGGTGGGCATCAGCACCAGCGCGTCGTGGCCGGCAGCGACGTGTTCGACGATGTCCTGCTGCAGGCCGCGGAACTGGTCGTAGCCGAAGATGCGGCTGAGCAAGGCGTGGGCGGGGGAAGACATCTGTGTAGGATACCGCGCCGCGCAAGGGCGGTTGGCTTCCTGGTGTGCGCAAGCGCGTGTCAGACGAACGCGCGCTGGTTTGTAGGTGGCGACTGTCTTGCGGTCGCGGCAGACGAAGCCTGCCGGGGCCGAGATCGAAAGGCGTCGGGACTGAAGTCCCTCCCACAGTGCATCCAGCCAACGTCTCGCTCCGCGCGAAGGCGCGCGCGGGCGGCGCGCCCTGCCTGCCAGGCAGGCAGGGCGGAATCCCTTACTGCAGCAGCGAGCGCAGCATCCAGGCGTACTTCTCGTGGGTCTGCAGGCGCTGGGTCAGCAGGTCCACCGACGGGTCGTCGCCGGCGTCGTCGGCGGTCTTGAGCACCTTGCGCGCGGTGCGGCACACCGCTTCGTTGCCGACCACCAGCTGGCGCACCATTTCGCGCCAGTCGGCGCTGTCGCTGAGGCCTTCCTCTTCCGGGATCGAGGTCAGCGCCGCGTATTCCTTGTACGAACCGGGGGCGTTGAAGCCCAGGGCGCGGATGCGCTCGGCGACGTCGTCCAGCGCCGCCCACTGCTCGGTGTACTGGGTCTCGAACATCAGGTGCAGCGAGTTGAACATCGACCCGGTCACGTTCCAGTGGAAGTTGTGGGTCTTCAGGTACAGGGTGAAGGCGTCGGCCATGTAGTGCGACAGGCCGTCGGCGATCTTCTTGCGATCGCCGCCGCCGATCCCGATATCGATGTTGGGCGCGGACGGCGCCAGGCCGGCCAGCGGCTGGCCGGCGACGGCCTTGCTGGCGGCGTTCTTGGTCTTGCCGGGGGTCTTGTTCTTGGCCATGGGAGTTCCTCTTTGGGGGTTACAGACGAGATGGCGTCACAATAGACAGACTAAAGCATGTGCTGTGATTCAACGTTCAATGGCATCCGATTGATGAACGCTATCGAAAAACCTTCCGTGCCGGCACGCCTGCGCGAACGCCGCGCCGCGATCGACGGCGCGCTGACCCGCGACCGTGGCCGCCTGCTGGGCCTATGGTCGCGCTGGCAGGCCGCGCCCGGCAATGCCGCGCTGGAGACGGCGTTCGAACAGGCGCTGCAGGCGTCGCAGGCGCGTTGCGCCGCGCGCGCGGCGCAGCAGCCGGCGATCACCCTGGATCCGCAGCTGCCGATCGCGCGCGAGGCCGAGCGCATCGTCGCGCTGATCCGCGAGCACCAGGTGGTGGTGATCGCCGGCGAGACCGGTTCGGGCAAGACCACGCAGTTGCCCAAGCTGTGCCTGGCCGCCGGGCGCGGCGCCGCCGGCATGATCGGCTGCACCCAGCCACGGCGCATCGCCGCGCGCGCGGTGGCCAGCCGCGTGGCCGAGGAGCTGCGCACGCCGGTGGGCGAGACGGTGGGTTTCCAGGTGCGCTTCAACGACCGCGTCGGCGAGCAGACCCGGATCAAGTTCATGACCGACGGCATCCTGCTGGCCGAGATCGCCAGCGACCGCTGGCTGTCCGGCTACGACACGATCATCGTCGACGAGGCGCACGAGCGCAGCCTCAACATCGATTTCCTGCTCGGCTATCTGAAGCAGTTGCTGGGCAAGCGCCCGGATCTGAAGGTCATCGTGACCTCGGCGACGATCGACACCGCGCGCTTCGCCGCGCATTTCGACGATGCGCCGGTGATCAGCGTGGAAGGCCGCACCTATCCGGTGGAGGTGCGCTACAGGCCGCTGGAGGAGGCGGGCGGCGAGGAGGCCGACGCCGAGAGTGGCGACAACGCCGGCGACCGCACGGTCAACCAGGCGATCGTGGCGGCGATCGACGAAATCACCCGGCTGGATCCGCGCGGCGACGTGCTGGTGTTCCTGCCCGGCGAACGCGAGATCCGCGATGCGCACCATGCGCTGGAACGGCGCAAGTACCGCGAGACCGAGGTGCTGCCGCTGTACGCGCGGCTCTCCAACGCCGACCAGGACCGGGTGTTCAATCCCGGGCCAAAGCGGCGTCTGGTGCTGGCCACCAACGTTGCCGAGACCTCGCTGACGGTGCCGCGCATCCGCTACGTGGTCGATCCCGGCTATGCGCGGGTCAAGCGCTACAGCCCGCGGCAGAAGCTCGATCGCCTGCACATCGAACCGATCTCGCAGGCCAGCGCCAACCAGCGCAAGGGCCGCTGCGGCCGCATCGCCGAGGGCATCTGCTACCGGCTGTACGCCGAGGCGGATTTTACGGCGCGGCCGGAGTTCACCGATCCGGAGATCCGCCGCTCCAGCCTGGCCGGGGTGATCCTGCGCATGTTGCAACTGGGGCTGGGACGGATCGAGGATTTCCCGTTTCTGGAGCCGCCGGACGAGCGTGCGGTGGCCGATGGCTGGCAGCAGTTGGTGGAGCTGGGGGCGGTCGGCGAGCCGGACCGCCATGGCCTGCGCAAGCTGACCGAGATCGGCCGCAAGATGGCGCGGCTGCCGGTGGACGTGAAACTGGCGCGGATGCTGGTGGCGGCGCAGCAGCACGGCTGCCTGCGGCCGATGCTGGTGATCGCCGCGTTCCTGGGCATCCAGGACCCGCGCGAGCGCCCGCCGGAGGCGCGCGAGGCTGCCGACAACGCGCATGCCAAGTTCGCCGATGCGCGCTCGGAATTCGTCGGCATCCTGCGCCTGTGGGATGGCTACCGGCAGGCGCACGAGGACCTGACCCAGTCCAAGCTGCGCGACTGGTGCGGCCGGCATTTCCTCGGCTTCCTGCGCATGCGCGAGTGGCGCGAACTGCACCGCCAACTGCATCTGCTGTGCGCGGAGCTGGGCTGGACCGAGGAGCCTGCGGAGGCCTCCCTGCAGCCCCTGCTGGCCGGCGCTTCCGCTCCCGCGCCGGCGCGCGATGCCGAGACCGCGGCGCGTGCGACCCGCGGGCAGTTGCACCGCGCTGCGCGCCTGGCCCGCGAAGGCCGCGG
>NZ_AQOI01000230.1:0-4375 GCF_000364665.1 Xanthomonas sp. SHU 199 | reverse complement strand
CGACGTGGCCGAGGTCGCCTCCGGTCGCGCCCCGCGCCTGGGCGCGGCCAGCCGCAACGGCCACGAGGCGGTGCTCGGGACCGCGCTGATGCTCGCAGGCGGCAACAGCCGCACTGTGGCGCAGGCCGCGGCCGCGCGGCTGGCGCAGGTGAACACGTCGCTGCCGGCGGACATCGTCGCGGCACCGGTGCTGGACCGCAGCGTGCTGGTCAACGCGACCATCAGGACCGTGGCCAGGAACCTCACCGAGGGCGCGCTGCTGGTGGTGGTGATCCTGTTCCTGCTGCTGGGCAACCTGCGTGCGGCCGCGATCGCCGCGCTGGTGATTCCCTTGTCGTTCCTGTTCGCGGTGATCGGCATGCAGCGCTTCGGCATCAGCGGCAACCTGATGAGCCTGGGCGCGCTGGACTTCGGCATCCTGGTGGACGGCGCAGTGATCGTGGTCGAGTCGACCCTGCTCATGCTCGGCCAGCGCCGCGCCGCCCTGGGCCGTGCGTTGAGCGCGACCGAGCGCCTGGGCGTGGCCGCCGAGGCGGCGCGCAAGATGGCGCGGCCGGCCGCCTTCGGCCAGTTGATCATCCTGCTGGTGTTCGCGCCGATCCTCACACTGGAAGGCGTGGAGGGCAAGACGTTCCAGCCGATGGCGGCGACCTTCATGCTGGCCCTGGTCGGTGCGTTCCTGTTTTCCTTCACCTTCGTGCCGGCGATGGCCGCGCTGCTGGTACGCGAGCCGACGCTGCAGGACGACGCGGCGCATGCGACCGACGACGCGCACGAAACGCGGCTGCTCAGCGCACTGCGCACGCGCATCGCACCGGCGATCCGCGCGGCCGTCGCGCATCCGCGCACGGTCGCCGCCGGCGCGGTGGCGATGCTGCTGGCAGGCGTCGGCGCGTTCGCGATGCTGGGCCGCGAATTCATGCCGACGCTGGACGAAGGCAACGTGGCGATGCAGGCCCTGCGCGTGCCATCCACCTCGCTGGAACAATCGCTGGCGATGCAGCTGGCGCTGGAAAAGGCCATCGCCACGCAGCCGGAAGTGGCGACCGTGTTCTCGCGGACCGGCACCGCCGAGGCGGCGATCGACCCGATGCCGACCAACATCTCCGACAGCGTCATCGTGCTCAAGCCGCGCAAGGACTGGCCCGATCCGGCGCTGGACAAGGAGCGACTGGTGGCCCGCCTGGAGGCGCTGGCGGGACAGCAGCTCGGCAACAGCTTCGAGTTCAGCCAACCGATCGAATTGCGCTTCAACGAACTGATCTCCGGCGTGCGCACCGACCTGGCGGTGATGATCTTCGGCGACGACTTCGGCCAGTTGCAGAAGGTGGCCGAGCAGATCGCATCGACGCTGCGCGCGGTGGAGGGCGCGGCCGACGTGCGGGTGGAGCAGATCTCCGGGCTGCCCACGCTGGATGTAAGCATCGACCACACGGCGGCGGCGCAGGTCGGGCTGAGCGCGGCGGATGTGAGCGACGCGCTGGCCACCGGCATCGGCGGCCGCGCCGCCGGCAAGATCTTCGAGGGCGACCGCCGCTTCGACGTGGTGGTGCGGATGGACGATGCCGCGCGCAACGATCCGGATCAGTTGGCCGCGCTGCCGATCGCCACGCCGACCGGACAGGTGATCCCGCTGTCGTCGGTGGCGCGCATCGCCGTCAGCGAAGGGCCGAACCAGATCAGCCGCGACAACGGCAGCCGCCGCGTGGTGGTGCAGGCCAACGTGCGCGGCCGCGACCTGGGCGGCTTCGTCGGCGCGGCGCAGGCCGCGGTGGCCGACGTGGCGTTGCCGCCGGGCGCCTACCTGACCTGGGGCGGCCAGTTCGAGAACCTGCAGCGTGCCGAGCGACGGCTGGCGACCGTGGTGCCGGTGGTGTTCCTGCTGATCGGCGGCCTGCTGTTCATGGCCCTGCGCAGCGTCAAGGAAGCGGTGCTGGTGTTCAGTTGCGTACCGCTGGCGCTGGTCGGCGGCCTGCTCGCCCTGCTGCTGCGCGGCATGCCGTTCTCGGTGTCGGCCGCGGTGGGCTTCATCGCCGTCTCCGGCGTGGCCACCTTGAACGGCCTGGTGCTGATGCAGGCGATCCGCGAGCGCCTGGAGGCCGGCGACCTGCCGCTGCAGGCGGCGATCGACGGCGCGGGCAGCCGCATCCGCGCAGTGTTGACCACCGCGCTGGTGGCGATCGTCGGCTTCATTCCGATGGCGATCGCCAGCGGCTCCGGTGCGGAGGTGCAGAAGCCGCTGGCGACGGTGGTGATCGGCGGACTGATCACCGCCACCGCGCTGACCTTGCTGGTGTTGCCGACGTTCGCCGCGCGCATCGCCGGGGCGCGCGTGGCGGGCTGATCCGGCACGGGCCGGCGCGCTTCTCGCAGGAAGCGGCGCCGGCCTGCGCGGCGGCGGTTAGGCCTTCTTCTTGCGCGCGGCGATGTAGGCGCGGATCTGCTGCTGCAGCACGGGCAGCGGCACCGAGCCCTGCTGCAGCACCGCGTCGTGGAAGGACTTGATGTCGAAGTCAGCGCCGAGTTCGCGCTCGGCCTCGGCGCGTAGATCGAGGATGGTCAGCTCGCCGAGCTTGTAGCTCAACGCCTGGCCCGGCCAGGAAATGTAGCGGTCGACCTCGGTGGTGACCTCGTGCTCGCTGAGCGCGGTGCGCTCGCGCAGGTAGGCCTGCGCCTGCGCGCGGGTCCAGCCCTTGTGGTGCACGCCGGTGTCGATCACCAGGCGGCAGGCGCGCCACATCTCGTAGCTGAGCCGGCCGAAGTCCTCGTACGGCGTGGCGTAGATGCGCATCTCCTTGCCCAGCTTCTCGGTGTACAGCGCCCAGCCCTCGCCGTAGGCGGAGATGTAGTTCTCGCGGCGGAACGCCGGCTGTGCGCCCTGCTCCTCGGCCAGCGCGCCTTGCAGCGAATGGCCCGGCGAAGACTCGTGCAGGGTCAGCGCCGGCAGGTTGTAGAGCGGCCGCGACGGCAGGTCGTAGGTGTTGAGCCAGTAGGTGCCGACGCCGCCACGGCCGGCGGTCCAGAACGGGGCGATGTCCGCCGGCACCGGCACGATGGTGAAGCGCCCGCGCGGCAGCGTGCCGATGAACTTGCCGACCTCGCCGTCCACGCGCTTGGCGATCCATGCGGCGCGATCGAGCAGTTCCTGCGGGGTCTTCACGTAGAACTGCGGATCGGTGCGCAGGAACTGCAGGAACGCCGGGAAGGTCTTCTGCCCGGCCGGCGCGTGAAAGCCGACCTGCTGGATGATCGCGTCCATCTCTTTCTGGATCCGCGCCACTTCGCGCAGGCCGAGCTGGTGGATCTGCTCGGGGTCCATGTCCAGCGTGGTGTACTCGCGGATCTGCTGCCGGTAGTAGGCCTTGCCGTCGGGCAGGGCTTCGGCCGCCAGCGTGGTGCGCGCCTGCGGCATGTACTCCTGGCGATAGAAGGTCAGCAGCTGCGCGTAGGCCGGGATCACCTTGTCGCGCAGCGTCGCCTGCGCCTGCGCGCGCAGTTGCGCCTGCTCGGCGGCGGGAATCTGCGCCGGCATCTGCTTGAACGGCGTGTACAGCACCGCGGCGGTCGGATCCTTCAGTTCGGCCACGGTGGCGATGGCGCCATCGCGGCCGTCGAGCACCGCGCGCGGCACGCTGAAGCCGCGCTTGAGCCCGGCGCGCATGTTGTCGGTCTGCTGCGCGAAGTAGCGCGGCACGTCCTCCAGCCGCGCGATGTAGGCGCGGTACTCGTCGGGCGTGCGCAGCGTGCGCCGGGCCATGAACGCCAGGTCCGACCAGAACGCGCTGTCGGAATTGAACGGCATCTCGTAGGCGCGCAGGCGCACCGACGCGGCCAGGTTCTCCACCTGCGGCCGGTACACCGCCAGGTTGACCTGGTTCTCGGGCGAAAGCTGGGTCGCATCGAGCGTGTCCAGCTGCCGCAGCACGTCCTCCCACACCTTCAGGCGCGCCGCCTGCGCCGCCGCGCCGACGTCGGGCAGATGGCGGTTGTCGCCACTGCTGTCGCTGTCCTCGTCGGCCTGGCCGAGCTGCGCCTGGCGCCAGGCCCACTCCTTCTCGTAGATGGCCTGGAAGCGCGCATCGGCGGCACTGGCATTGGCCGTGGCCGGTGTTGCACTGGACGCTGTCGACGCCGGCGGTGCGGCCAGTGCGGGTGTGGCCACGGCGAACGCGATCAGCAGGGAAATGGCCAGCGGGGTCTTGGCGAGCATGGGCATGGACGGCACACGGCGGGAACGGATCGTCGATGATCGCATCACCGCCCGGCCTGGCGGGTGGGCCGGAAGTCCTGTGTGGGGCGATGCAGGGAACGGAAACGCACCTCGCAGCGGTTGTACCGGGCTGCAACTCAGGAACTGCATCGCTGGCCTAGCTAT
>NZ_AQOI01000229.1:0-6290 GCF_000364665.1 Xanthomonas sp. SHU 199 | reverse complement strand
TGCGGCTGCTGCCGCTGCCGCTGCGCAGGATGGCGTCCCATTGTGGGAGGGACTTCAGTCCCGACGCGCGGTCGCTCCGCCTGCGACAGCATCCAGCAGCAACTGCAGCCATTGCAGCGGTCGCAGGCCTGCTGGTGCCGACATCGACCATGCGACCACAAGCCTCACCGTCGGTCTGCGCGGCATCACGCCGTCGCACTTGCACCCGAGCATGATGCCGCGCACGGCGCGGTAGCCGCCGGACACAGCCAAACCGCATCCCAGTACGGGTAGTCGCCGACGCGGCGCACCAGACCGGCGCGCAACGGGTTGGCGACCATGTAGCGCGCTGCCGGCAGCAACTGCCGCGCGTCGCGCAGTGCACGATCATGAAACCCCTCCATCCACACGGCGCCGCCGCGGCCCCGCGCCTGATTGGCCGCCCTGGCGGCGCGGCCCTTGGCGTCGCGCACGACGGTTGGCAGAGCAGCACCGCGCTCGAGCATGACCAGCCCATGCCAGTGATCGGGCATCAATACCCAGCACAGAAGCTGCGCGCCGGCCCAGGTATCGGCATGGCCCAGGCAAGAAGCGGCTGCCCACGCGCAGCGCCAGTCCTCGAACAGGCGCTGGCGCTGCCAGGTCACTGTGGTGACCAGATAGATGCGTCCGGTCTCGCTCCCGCGTCCTGCACGCAGCGCGCGGTAACCTCGGGGAATTCTGCTGTGCATGACGCCAGGGTTGCAGGGCGGATCATGCAGGACCATCGGGAATCGACCGATACAGGCGTGGGGAAACTCACAGGCGTGGTGTCAGAAAGCCGGTGCTCGCTGCTGTGTGAAGCAGAGGGCGGCACTACCGAGACCTGGAAGATTCACGCGTCGGGACTGAAGTCCCTCCCACATGTGGAGCCTCGGCGTCATCGGCGGCAATGACGGTAGAACCACTGAGGTGTGGAAGATGCGCGCGTCGGGACTGAAGTCCCTCCCACAGTGGCGGGTCGCGATCGGAGGGTGTTAGGCGCCGCCTGCGATCATGCGCCCCTGCGATCGCGCGCAGCGGCGCCGCGTTCAATGCGAGGCGCGGTCGCGGTGCCAGCCGCGGTGCTTGATGTCCAGGTACAGGCTGTAGAAGGCAGTGAAGGCGGGGAACAGGTTCTGCAGCACGCCCACCGAGTCCTGCTTGGCCGAGAACATGAAGTAGCTCAGCGTCATCAGGCTGCCGATCACGCTCATGTACCAGAACAGCCGCGGGATCACCGGCTTGCCGGCGCGCTTGGAGGCGACGAACTGCACCAGCCAGCGGCCGCCGAACATCAGCGCGCCGACGTAGCCGATCAGCTTCCAGCCGGTGACGTGCAGCCCGGTCCAGTACAGCGCCTGGATCGGTTCGTTGAGGAAATGCGCGTCCATCTCAGCGCTCCTGCACCGCGGTGCGGCGGCTGCGCGCGATCAGCCAGGCCACGCCGCGCAGGTCGCGGATGCCGACCAGGGCGCGGTTGAGGTTGTTGTACTTGGACACGCCGGAGGTGCGGTGGCGGTGATTGACCGGCACGCTCAGGGTCTGCCAGCCGGCGCGCTGCATCAGCGCGGGCAGGTAGCGGTGCATGTGATCGAAGTACGGCAGGTCCAGGAACGCCTCGCGCTCGAACAGCTTGATGCCGCAGCCGGTGTCCGGGGTGTCGTCGCGCAGCATGCGCGCGCGGATCGCGTTGGCCCACTTGGACGCCCAGCGCTTGCTGCCCGAATCCTGCCGCGACACCCGCCAGCCGGCGAACAGCTTGACCAGCGGCTCGGCGGCCTGGCGCGCGGCCAGCAGCTTGGGGATGTCGGCCGGATCGTTCTGGCCGTCGCCGTCCAGGGTGGCGATCCACAGCCCGCGCGCAGCCTTGACGCCGTTGCGCACCGCGGTGCTCTGCCCGCTCTGGCTGACATGGTGCAGCACGCGCAGCTCCGGCGTGGACGCCTTCAGCCCTTCGAGCACCGCCAGGGTGTCGTCGCGCGAATGGTCGTCGACGTAGACGATCTCGAAATCGATCGTGCCGCGCAGCGCGGCGACGATCTCGGCGACCAGCGGCGGCACGTTGTCGCGCTCGTTGAACACCGGGACGACGACGGAGAGGGAAAGCTGGCTCATGGATTCGGCAAGGCTGGGCGCGGGGCGCGCGTGGGGGAAAAAGCGGCAGGCATTGTGCCGCGAACCGATGATCCGCGGATGAAGCGTCAGGCGGCGGCGCCGAAATACTCCCGGCACCAGGCCACCACCTGCGGCAGGCCGACCTCGATCGGGGTGCTCGGATCGAAGCCGAACGCGGCGTGGGCCCGCGCAGTATCGGCCATCGTCTCGATCATGTCGCCCGGCTGCATCGGCCGATACTGTTTCTCGGCGCTGCGCCCGGCGGCGTCCTCGATCACCGCGATGAAGCGCTCCAGTTCCACCGGGGTGTGATTGCCGAGGTTGAACACGCGATGCGGCACCGGCTCGCTGGAGGGGTGATCGAGCGCGCCGAGCACGCCGGCGACGATGTCGGCGACGAAGGTGAAGTCGCGGCGCATGCGGCCGTGGTTGAACACCTCGATCGGGCGCCCGGCCAGCACCGCGCGGCTGAACAGCAGCGGCGCCATGTCCGGACGGCCCCAGGGGCCGTACACGGTGAAAAAGCGCAGCCCGGTGGCGCGCAGGCCGTACAGCTGCGCGTAGGTATGGGCCATCAGCTCGTTGGCGGCCTTGGTCGCCGCGTACAGCGAGCGCGGCTGGTCGATGCGCTGGTCCTCGGAGAACGGCGGCGTCGCCGAATCGCCGTACACCGAGCTGCTGGAGGCATAGACCAGATGCTCCACGCCGCGGTGCCGGCACAGCTCCAGCATGTTGACGAAACCGACCAGGTTGCTGTCGACGTAGGCGTAGGGGTTCTGCAGCGAATAGCGCACCCCGGCCTGCGCGGCCAGGTGCACCACGCGGGTCGGCTGCACCTCGTCGAACAGCGCGGCCAGGCCGTCGCGGTCGGTCAGGTCCAGGGTGCGGATGTCCGCGTTCGCGCACAGCGCGGCGACGCGGTCGCGCTTGAGCTGCGGGTCGTAGTAGTCGTTGTAGTTGTCCAGGCCCACCACCAGTTGCCCGGCGGCGCGCAGCGCACGGACGGTGTGGGCACCGATGAAGCCGGCGGCGCCGGTGACGAGGATGGGCATGGCGAAAGTCCTGGAAAGCGTGGAACGGCGTGCGCGGTGTGTGGATCGGAACGGCAGGTCAGAACAGCGCGAAGCGCTTGCGGGCGACATTGGGCCGGGCGGGATCGATCACGTCCTGCAGGCCCTTGGCGTCGAAGCGGTCCATCAGCGCCTCGGCGCCCTTCTTCAGCTTGAGCGCCATTTCTTCCGGATACAGCGGCACCAGGGTCATGAACACGATGGTCTTGTCGGCATCGACGACCAGTTCCCCAAACGCCTCGGGCGTGCTCACCGGCGGCAGCACGATCGCCCCGTCGAAGCCGATGCCGGGCGCGTACGGTTCGGCCGGGTGACCGTTGGGCACGGTGTGGCCGAAGCCCAGCCAGGTGTCGTACTTGTGCGGCAGCCGCGCCAGGGTCTTGAGCAGGCGCAGCGGCCAGTAATGGCGCTCATCCTGGAAATCGTCCTGGGTGATTGGCCAGTCGGGCGGCAGGGTCAGCATCAGCTCCATGAAGTGCGGCGCCCCCACGCCCTCGGGCACGGCCATCGGCAGGTCGCTCATCCCCGAGGTGACCAGCCGCAGATACGGCACCTCGTCGGTGGCGGGCACCACGTGCACATCCAGGTGCACGGTGTCGGAGATGATCTCGTGCAGCACGCCGGCGACCGACCCCAGGTGGCGTTCGATGTGCGCGCCGATCTGCTCCAGGCAGGACTCGCCGCTCGCCAGCGCGAACGGTTTTTCCTCGCGGTGCTGCAGGATCGGGCTGCCGCCCGGGCTGATCTGCGTGTCCTCGTTGCTCATGCAATGCTCCGGTTGCTGGCCAGCGCCGCGGCGCGCGGCCTCAGCGCAGGGTCAGCGGCGCGTCCTTGGCCAGCGCCGCCTTGCGCTCCTTGCTGAACTCCCACCACGGACGCGGCGTCTCGCCCTGCATGAAGCGCACGATCGACAGGAACACGTCGATCACGCAGTGGTCGTGCACCACCCCGGTGCGCAGGCACAGCTGTGCGTACATGTCGTAGGGATCGCGGCCCTGCAGGTGCGCCGGCACGCGGATGCCGATCAGGCGCAGGTCCTTCTCGCAGGCCGGCCCGACGTTGGGCAGGTCGGTCAGGCGCAGCAGGTGGTGACGGTCGACCTTGCTGGGATGCATGGCGGGGACGGTCCTGGCGGACGCGGGCGGCGGCGCTCAGGCCTGCCGCGGGCGCAGTTTCTCGAGCACGCCGTCCAGCGTGTCCAGGTCGGTGTAGTGGATCACCAGCTTGCCCTTGCCGCCGCGGCCATGGGCGATGGACACCTTGGTCCCCAGCGACTCGGACAGCTCGGTTTCCAGCGAGGCGATGTCGGCCTGCGGCGCGGTGCGCGCCGGCTTGGCCTTGCGATTGCTCGGCACCTTGCCGGCGGCGAACTGCTGCGCCCGATGCTCGACCTCGCGCACCGACCAGCCCTGGTCGGCGGCATCGGAGGCCAGGCGACTGGCCAGCTCCGGCGACAGCGTCAGCAGCGCGCGCGCATGGCCCATCTCCAGGCGCCGCGCTTCCAGCAGCGCGCGGATCGCCGGCGGCAGTTCCAGCAGGCGCAGCAGGTTGGACACCGACGCGCGCGAGCGGCCCACCGCCTCGGCGGCCTCGGCGTGGGTCAGCGAGAACTCGTCGATCAGCCGCTGCAGCGCCTGTGCCTCTTCCAGCGGGTTGAGATCCTCGCGCTGGATGTTCTCGATCAGCGCCATGGCGATGACGGTGCGGTCGTCCAGCTCGCGCACCACCACCGGCACTTCGCTCAGCCCAGCCAACTGCGAGGCGCGCCAGCGGCGTTCGCCGGCGACGATCTCGAAGCTGCCCGGCGCCAGTTCGCGGGCGACGATCGGCTGGATCACGCCCTGCGCCTTGATCGACTCGGCCAGCTCCTGCAGCTTGGCCTCGTCCATCTCCTGGCGCGGCTGGTACTTGCCCGGCTGCAGCTGCCCGACCGGCAGGCGGCGCAGGCTCTCGCCCGGCTGCAGCTCGGCGGTCGGCGCCGGCGCTGCCGCGCCCTTCGGCCCCAGCAGCGCTTCCAGGCCACGGCCGAGGCCGCGCTTCTTCGCTCCGAGGGCGGGGGGCTTGGCGCTCATCAGACGGTCTCCATGGCCGGCATCGGCCGATTGCGTTCGTTGCGGCGGCGCACGATCTCGCCAGCCAGTCCCAGGTAGGCGACGCCGCCGCGCGAGGTGCGGTCGTAGCCGACGATGCTCTGGCCATGGCTGGGCGCCTCGGCCAGGCGCACGTTGCGCGGCACGATGGTGCGGAACACCTTGTCGCCGAAGTGGTTGGTCAGTTCCGCCGACACCGCGTTGGCCAGGTTGTTGCGCACGTCGAACATGGTGCGCAGCACGCCTTCGATCTCCAGCGCCGGGTTCAGCTCGGCGCGCAGCGCCTCGATGGTCTCCAGCAACGCGGTCAGCCCTTCCAGCGCGTAGTACTCGCACTGCATCGGCACGATCACCGAGTCGGCGGCGGTCAGCGCGTTCAGGGTCAGCAGCGACAGCGCCGGCGGGCAGTCGATCAGGATGAAGTCGTAGGCTTCGCGCAGCGGCGCCAGCGCGGTCTTCAGCCGCTGCTCGCGCGCCGGCTGGTCCATCAGCTGGATCTCGGCGGCGGTGAGATCGATATTGCCCGGCAGCAGGTCGAAGCCTTCCGGCGCGGTCACCCGGATCTGTTCGGCGCTGCTCTCGCCGAGCAGCACGTCGCAGGTGGAGGCGGCCAGCTCGCGCTTGTCGATGCCGCTGCCCATCGTCGCATTACCCTGCGAGTCCAGGTCCACCAGCAGCACGCGCTGCGACTGCCGCGCCAGCGACGCGGCCAGGTTGACCGCGGTGGTGGTCTTGCCGACGCCGCCCTTCTGGTTGGCGATGGCGATGATGCGGGCCATGCGGGAGCCTCGTCGGCGATGGGGTGGGACCGGGCATTATGCGGTCACAGCCCCCCCTGGCGGAAATCGGGGCCGGCCGCGGCCGCCGCTCAACCGCGCTCGACCACCACCAGGTGGCGGTCGGCGCCCAGGCCGGGGACCTGCAGCGGGTGCACCGTCGGCGCCACCCAGCCCGGCGGCAGCGCGGCGATCTCCTCGTCCGGGCGCACGCCCTTCATCGCCAGCAGGCGCCCGCC
>NZ_AQOI01000228.1:0-1332 GCF_000364665.1 Xanthomonas sp. SHU 199 | reverse complement strand
CGCGGCCACGGCCGCCGATGCCCTGCCGGCGACGCCGGACGCCTCGGCGCACAACGCCGCGCGCAGCGCCGCACCGCCGCCGGCCACGCAGAACCTGCTGTGGATCCTGCTGCTGGCGCTCGGCGGCGGCCTGCTGCTGAACCTGCTGCCGTGCGTGCTGCCGATCCTGTCGCTGAAGGTGCTGGGCCTGGCGCAGAGCGGCGAGAGCCGCGGCCGCGCCCGCAGCCATGCGCTGTGGTACACGCTGGGCGTGCTCGCCTCCTTCGCCGTGGTCGGCGGCATCGCCGTAGCCGCGCGGCTGCTGTGGGGCTTCCAGCTGCAGCGCCCGGGCTTCGTCGCGGTGCTGGTGTACCTGATGTTCGTGGTCGGGCTGAGCCTGTCGGGCGTGTTCACCCTCAGCGCCAACCTCGGTGGCGTCGGCCAATCGCTGTCCACGCGCAGCGGCCCGGTCGGCGACTTCTTCACCGGCGTGCTGGCCTGCGTGGTGTCCAGCGCCTGCATCGGCCCGTTCATGGGCCCGGCGCTGGGCTATGCGCTGACCGCGCCGCCGGCGATGGCGATGCTGGTGTTCCTGACCCTGGGCCTGGGCCTGGCGCTGCCGTTCCTGCTGATCGGCTTCGTGCCCTCGCTGGCCAAACGCCTGCCCAAGCCCGGCGCCTGGATGGAAACGCTCAAGCAGGTGCTGGCGTTCCCGATGTACCTGAGCGCGATCTGGCTGCTGTGGGTGCTGGGCAAGCAGCGCGGCGTGGACGCGGTGGCGCTGCTGCTGATCGGCGCCACCCTGCTGGCGCTGGGCCTGTGGTGGTTCGAGCGCGCGCGCTGGCGCGACCACAAGACCGGCATGCGCCTGGCCGCCGTGCTGCTGCTGGCCGCCCTGCTGCCGGCCTGGGGCGTGACCCGGCTGCCGCCGCCCAGCGCCAGCGTCGAGCGCAACACCGTGGCCTATTCGCCGCAGATGCTCGACCGCCTGCGCACCGACAACCGCGTGGTGTTCGTCAACATGACCGCCGACTGGTGCGTCACCTGCAAGGCCAACGAACGCAACGTGTTCGACAGCGACGCGTTCCGCGACACCATCAAGCGGGTGGACGCGGTGTACATGAAGGGCGACTGGACCAACGAGGATCCGCGTATCAGCGCCTTCCTCGCCGAGCACAAGGCAGTGGGCGTGCCGCTGTACGTGGTCTATGGCCCTGGCGCGCCGCCGACGGTACTGCCGCCGGTGCTGAGCCAGGCGGTGGTCGAGGACGCCCTGCTGCGCGCGGCGCGATGACCCCCGCCAGCGCGCGCCTGCTGGCGGTCGCCGCGGTGGCGGCGGTGCTCGGCGTGGCA
>NZ_AQOI01000227.1:0-3616 GCF_000364665.1 Xanthomonas sp. SHU 199 | reverse complement strand
GGTCTCGATCGAGCCGCTGGAGGCGGGCGAGGCGCGGGTGCACCTGCGCGACGGCAGCCAGGTGCCGTGCAGCCGCCGCTACCGCGCCGCGCTGCGCGTGGCGGCCGGGGAGGGCGAGGCGGCGACCGTCGAGTAGTCCGGCGGCGCTGTGGCGCGGCGGCCGGAATTGCTAGAATCGCGCTCTTGTCTGCCGGAAACGCCGCAATGATCGAACTCAATCCGATTCGCCACCGCATCGCCGATCTGTCCGATCGGGTGCTGTCGCTACGGGGGTTTCTTTGACTACGACGCCAAGAAGGAGCGTCTAGAGGAAGTCACCCGGGAGCTGGAAAGCCCCGACGTCTGGAACGACCCCGAGCGCGCCCAGGGCCTGGGCCGCGAACGCGCCAGCCTGGAGAAGACCGTCGGCGGCATCGCCAGCGTGCTCGATGGCCTGAACGAATCGCTGGAATTCCTGGAACTGGCCGAAAGCGAGAACGACGAGGCCACCGCGCAGGCGGTGCTGGCCGACGTCGACCGCTTCCAGGCACAGGTGGAGAAGCTGGAGTTCCAGCGCATGTTCTCCGGGCAGATGGACGCCAGCAACGCCTTCGTCGACATCCAGGCCGGCGCCGGCGGCACCGAGGCCCAGGACTGGGCCGAGATCCTGCTGCGCATGTACCTGCGCTGGTGCGAGTCGCGCGGCTGGAAGACCGAGCTGATGGAAGTCTCCGGCGGCGAAGTGGCCGGGATCAAGTCCGCCACGCTGCGCGTGGAAGGCGACTTCGCCTACGGCTGGCTGAAGACCGAGACCGGCGTGCACCGGCTGGTGCGCAAGTCGCCGTTCGACTCGGACAACCGCCGCCATACCAGCTTCACCTCGGTGTTCGTGTCGCCGGAAGTGGACGACAACATCGACATCGACATCAATCCGGCCGATCTGAAGACCGACGTGTACCGGTCCTCCGGCGCGGGCGGCCAGCACGTCAACAAGACCGAGTCGGCGGTGCGCATCACCCACGTGCCCACCGGCATCGTGGTGGCCTGCCAGACCGGGCGCAGCCAGCACCAGAACCGCGACAACGCGATGAAGATGCTGGCCGCCAAGCTGTACGAGCTGGAGATCCAGAAGCGCAATGCCGAGCGCGATGCGGTGGAGGCGACCAAGTCCGACATCGGCTGGGGCAGCCAGATCCGCAACTACGTGCTCGACCAGAGCCGGATCAAGGATCTGCGCACCGGCGTGGAGCGCTCGGACACCCAGAAGGTGCTCGACGGCGACCTGGACGAGTTCGTCGAGGCCAGCCTCAAGTCCGGCCTGGAAGCCGGCGCGAAACGCAGCGACGCCTGAACCGGTGGCCTCCGTCCTGGCGACGGAGGCCGTGCGGCGGCACACGGCCCGCCGGCTGGTGCATTCTTTCCCTTCCTCACGCATCCCCCATCCCATGACCGAGCAGACCCCCGCGCCGTCCCTTCCCGTCGACGAGAACAGCCTCATCGCCGAACGGCGCGCCAAACTCTCCGCGCTGCGCGCGCAGGGCGTGGCCTATCCGAACGATTTCCGCCGCAGCGACTTCGCCGGCGATCTGCAGGCCGAGTTCGCCGACACCGAGCGCTGGACCGCCGAGGCGCTGGAGGCCCAGGGCCGCAGCCTGCGCCTGGCCGGGCGCCTGCTGGCCAAGCGAGTGATGGGCAAGGCCAGCTTCGTGCAACTGCAGGACGAGTCCGGGCGCATCCAGCTGTTCCTGCAGGCCAACGCCCTGGGCGAGGCCTACGATGCCTTCAAGGGCTGGGACATCGGCGACATCATCGGCGTGGAAGGCGGGCTGACCCGCACCAAGACCGGCGAGCTGTCGGTCAAGGCCACTGGCCTGCGGCTGCTGACCAAGGCGCTGCGGCCGCTGCCGGACAAGTGGCACGGCCTGTCGGACGTGGAGCAGCGCTACCGCCAGCGCTACGTCGACCTGATCGTGTCGCCGGAGGCGCGCGAGGTGTTCGTCAAGCGCTCCAAGATCATCCGCGCCATGCGCGCCTGGCTGGACGCGCGCCGCTTCCTGGAAGTGGAGACGCCGATGATGCATTACATCCCCGGCGGCGCCACAGCCAAGCCGTTCACCACCCACCACAACGCCCTGGACCTGGACCTGTACCTGCGGGTGGCCCCGGAGCTGTACCTGAAGCGCCTGGTGGTCGGCGGCCTGGAACGGGTCTACGAAATCAACCGCAATTTCCGCAACGAAGGCGTCAGCACCCGGCACAATCCGGAATTCACCATGATGGAGCTGTACGAGGCCTACGCCACGTACCACGAGGTGATGGACCTGACCGAGAACGTCATCCGCGACGTCGCCCGCGAGGTGCTGGGCACCACCCAGGTGCACTGGGACGGCGCCGACATCGACCTGGCGCCGGCGTTCCGCCGTTGGCGCATGGACGAGGCGGTGCGCCACCACAACCCGGAGATCAGCGCCGCCGACTGCACCGACCGCGAGGCCCTGCTGCGCCACTGCGAGCGGCTGAAGATCCGCACCAAGCCGTCCTACGGCTGGGGCAAGCTGCTGCTGGAGATCTTCGAGGCCACGGTCGAGCACACCCTGATCCAGCCGACCTTCATCACCGACCACCCGGTCGAGGTGTCGCCGCTGGCCCGCTCCAGCGACACCGAGCCGGGCTATACCGACCGCTTCGAGCTGTTCATCAACGGCAAGGAAATCGCCAACGGCTTCTCCGAGCTCAACGACCCGGAAGACCAGGCGGCGCGGTTCCAGGCACAGGTGGCGGCGAAGGACGGGGGGGACGACGAGGCCATGCACTTCGACGCCGACTACATCCGGGCGCTGGAAGTCGGGCTGCCGCCGACCGGCGGCCTGGGCATCGGCATCGACCGACTGGTAATGTTGCTCACCGGCAGCAGCTCGATCCGTGACGTGCTGCTGTTTCCGTACATGCGTCCGGAGGCTTAACCTAGCCGCGGACGAGGTGGCGCGGTTCTTGCACCAGGCGTTGCACGCAAAAGGAAGTGAGGTGGACGGGCCGGGGTGAGTCAGCGTCGGCGTGTTCCCGTTGTCGTCTCAGCAGCCCGCGCAGATGCGACGGGCGGAGGATTGCAGATGCATGATGCCAGCATGAGCCTCTCCGGCGCGTCCTCGAACGGGGACCGTCTCCACTGGGCGGACGGAAGCGACAATCGTTTGAACATCGTCATCGTCGACGATCAGACCTCCGCGCGGACGATGCTGCGGCATGTCATCGAGGACATCGCCCCGGAACTGACCGTGCGCGACTTCGGCGACTCGCAGGCCGCGCTGGCCTGGTGCGAGGCCGGCAAGGTCGACCTGTTGCTGCTCGACTACCGCATGCCGGGCATGGACGGGCTGGAGTTCGCGCGGCGCCTGCGCCGCCTGCCCAAGCACCGCGACATCCCGATCATCCTGATCACCGTGGTCGGCGACGAGCCGATCCGCCAGGCGGCGCTGGAAGCGGGGGTGATCGACTTCCTGGTCAAGCCGATCCGCCCGCGCGAGCTGCGCGCGCGTTGCCACAACCTGCTGCAACTGCGGCTGCAGAGCGAGAACATCAAGCAGCGCGCGATGTCGCTGGAGCAGCGCCTGCTGGCCAGCATGCGCGAGGTCGAGGA
>NZ_AQOI01000226.1:0-19170 GCF_000364665.1 Xanthomonas sp. SHU 199 | reverse complement strand
GCGAGCGGGAGACACTGTCGCGGCTGGCGCGGGCCATCGAGTACCGCGACGTCGGCACCAGCGCCTACCTGGAACGCATGGCGCACGTGGCCGGGCTGATCGCCGAGCAACTGGGCCTGTCCGAGGACGAGGTGCGGGTCATCGAGATGGCCGCGAGCCTGCACGACATGGGCAAGATCGCCATTCCCGACGCGGTGCTGCTCAAGCCGGGCAAGCTCAACGAGGACGAGATGGCGGTGATGCGCATGCACCCGCGCATCGGCTACGAACTGCTCAGCGGCAGCCAGAACCGTTTCATCCAGGTCGGCGCGCTGATCGCCCTGCGCCACCATGAGCGCTACGACGGCAGCGGCTACCCGGACGGCCTGGTCGGCGAGGCGATTCCGCTGGAAGCGCGGATCGTGGCGGTCGCCGACGTATTCGACGCGCTGATCTCGCCGCGCCCCTACAAGGAAGCCTGGACCATGGATGCGACGCTGGCCTATCTCTACGCCCAGCGCGGCCGCCTGTTCGACCCGCGCTGCGTGGACGCGCTGTTTCGCGGCCGCGAGCAACTGCAGGTGATCTGCGAGAAATTCTCCACCGCCTCGGCGCGACCAGGAGTCTGACATGACCTCGGCGATCACGTGGGTGCGGCAACGGTTCGCGGAGCGCAAGGATACCGAGCATGCGCAGGCCCTGGTGCGGATCATCCTGATCTCCATCATCCTGAGCTACGTGTTGCTGCCGGGTCCGCGGGCGACCTTGCCGATGCGCGAGTACCTGAACGTGGTCGCCGTGGTGTCGTCCGGTCTGGTGCTGTCGCTGGGCGTGCTGGCCTGGCTGCTGTGGCGGCCGGAGCGTTGCGACACGCGACGGATCATCGGCATGATCGCCGACTACGGCCTGATCGCCGCGGCCATGATCGGCATGGGCGAGCCGCTGGCCTGGATGTACGTCGTGGTGCTGTGGGTGACGGTCGGCAACGGTTTGCGCTACGGCAACCGGTATCTGTATCTGGCGGTGGCCATGGGGGTGACCAGCTTCGGTACCACCGTGCTGGTGACACCCTACTGGCGCAACAACCTTGGGCTGGGGATCGGTCTGGTCGTCGGCCTGCTGGCGGTGCCGCTCTATCTGTCTGGGCTGCTGCGGCAGTTGACCCAGGCGACCAAGGAAGCGCAGCGCGCCAACGAGGCGAAGAGCCGCTTTCTGGCCAACATGAGCCATGAGTTCCGCACGCCGCTCAATGGCCTCTCGGGCATGACCGAGGTGCTGTCGACAACCAGGCTCGATGCCGAGCAGCGCGAGTGCGTCAGCACCATCCAGGCCTCTGCCAAGAGCCTGCTCTCGCTGGTCGAAGAGGTGCTGGACATCTCCGCCATCGAGGCCGGAAAGGTCCGCGTCGACAAGAGCGCCTTCTCGCTGCGCGAGACCGTGGAGCAGATCGGGCTGATCCTGCAGCCGCAGGCGCGGGCCAAGGCGATCGGCTATTTCGTCGACATCGCTGCCGAAGCGCCGAACCATCTGCTGGGCGACGCGGGTCACCTGCGCCAGGTGCTGCTGAATCTGGCCGGGAACGCGATCAAGTTCACCGATTCCGGTCGCGTCGACGTGCGGGTCAAGCTGCTGCGCAGCGACGCGGAGCGGACGTGGCTGAGTTTCGATATTGTCGATACCGGTATCGGGGTGCCGGAATCGATGCGATCGCGGTTGTTCGATGCGTTCGAGCAGGCGGATGTGGGGCTGGCCCGGCGCTACGAGGGCACCGGGCTAGGGACCACGATCGCCAAAGGCCTGGTGGAATCGATGGGCGGCAGTATCGGCTATCAGGAGAACCTGCCGCGCGGCAGCCGGTTCTGGTTCGATCTGCCTTTCGAGATCGCCGCAAGCAGCGTCGAGGAAGCGCCGGAAACGGAAGCGGCTGCCGCCGAACATCCCGAGGAAAACGGTCAGCCCGGGAACGTCATCGCCTTTTCCGATCCCTTCCTGCGCCACCGTGCGCGCATCCGCAGCATGCGCATTCTGGTGGCCGACGATCATGCCGCCAATCGCATGGTGCTGCAGCGCCTGCTGCAGAAGGCCGGTCACCGTCCGATCTGCGTCGAAGGGGCCGAATCGGTGCTGGACGCCTTGGCGGAGAGCGAGTTCGACGGGGTCATCGTCGATCTGCACATGCCGGGCATGAGCGGATTGGACATGCTGAAGCAGTTGCGGATCATGCAGGCTGGCGGCCCGCGAACGCCTGTGGTGGTGCTCAGCGCGGACGTCACGCCCGATGCGATCCAGCGTTGCGAGCAGGCCGGTGCGCACACGTTCCTGGCCAAGCCGGTGGTGGCCAGCCGTTTGCTGGATACCCTGGCCGACATCGCGGTGGAAGGACGCCTGCGCGGCTCGGGCGAGGCTCAGGTCAGGCAGTTGAGTGCCAGCGCCGAAGGGGTGCTGGATTCCTCTGTGCTCGACGAACTGGCCGGGCTGGGCATGGGCGAGGGATTCGAGCGCGAGTTCATTTCGCAGTGCCTCAACGACGCCGAAGGCTGTCTGGGCGGCATGCAGATCGCAGGCGACGCGGAGCATTGGGAGCGCCTGCGCGAACATGCCCACGCGATCAAGGGCGTGGCGAGCAATCTGGGCCTGATCCGGTTGGCCAGCCTCGGTGGCGAACTGATGCAGATGGCGGAATGGCAGATGCGCAGCGAATGGCGCTCCCGATTGATGGCACTCAATGCCAGTCTGACCGAGGGCAGGGAAGTACTCGAGGCGCGCGCGCGCCGCAGCGCGAGTTCCGAAGAGAACGAGCTGCGCTGACGCCCGCAGTAGGGCCCGGGCATGGCACCGGGCCGACCACTGATCGCAGACCGCTGACGTCTTGCCCTAGGCTGCGACGTCCCGCGCACGCCGGGTCTGCGCGCGTACCAGCCGATCCATCGTGCGCAGCGATTTCTCGTCCAACGCCAACGCGGAGTCGACCCAGATGTCGGTGATCGCCTGCAGTTCCTGCAGCGTCACGGGTTGCGCCAGATTGCGCACGGCGTTCATCGCCAGGTACGACTGCGGGTTGCGGCGCTGGTCGTGGATGAGCTGCTTCACGCGGTCGATGCCCTGATTCCGCGGGACCAGTACATCGACGATGCCCATCGCGTGCATCTGCTCGCTGCTGTAGAGGTCGGCGCTCAGAATGATCCGTTCGGCGACATGCGGAGCGACCCGCTTGCACAGGAACGAATAAGCGCCCATGCCGGGAATCAGCCCGAAAATCGCCTCGGGCAAGCCCATGGTGACGCCTTCCTCCGCAACGATGGTGTGGCAGGCCAACGCCATCTCAAGCCCCCCGCCCAGCGTATCGCCCTGCAGCAGAGCGATGGTGCGCACATCGCCCGACAGGCCGCGATGCAGTTGGTGGACGCCGCTGACGCAGCGATAGGCGTAGTCGAGCAGTTGCGCACGGTCCTTGCGGCGGATGAGGTCGGAAAAAAGCGCGAGATCGCCGCCGAGGTTGAAGACATTGGCGTCCGAGGCGATGACCAGATGCTGCAGCGCGCTCTTCCTGGGCGCCTGCGATCGCGTCGTCATGACCTCCAGCGCTGCCAGGACGTCATCGAGCATCTGGCTATGGAAGCAGGGACGCGTTCCGAGTTGCGGATTCGCATGCATGTACAGCCAATGGCTATCGTCGTCGCCGTCCGCATCGATGCGGATGCTGGAGTAGGCGCGGGTACGGGGCAGCGTGTCGATCGTGCTCATGGCGGGCTCTCGGAAAGACGCCCGCGGAGATGGCGTGGCGCAGCGGGCGAGTGCGTTTCCACCCGGCGGATGCTACACCCGGGTGCCGCGGCCGGAACTCGCCCCGCCAGCGCCTGCACGGGCGCCGCGTGGGCGCCCGTCGGACCTGCTTATTGCGGCGGCGGCGCGTCGCGCAGTTCGCGCCGCAGGATCTTGCCGACGTTGGTCTTGGGCAGCTCCTTGCGGAACTCGACGATGCGCGGGTGCTTGTAGCCGGTGAGGTTGGCGCGGGCGTGCGCCTTCACCTCGTCGGCGGTCAGGTTGGGGTCCTTCTTCACGATCACCACCTTGACCGCCTCGCCGGATTTTTCGTCCGGCACGCCGACCGCGGCCACTTCCAGCACGCCGGGCATCATCGCGATGACGTCCTCGACCTCGTTCGGATACACGTTGAAGCCGGACACCAGGATCATGTCCTTCTTGCGATCCACGATGTAGAAGAAGCCCTGCGGATCCATCCGCGCCATGTCGCCGGTGTGCAGCCAGCCGTCGGCGTCGATGGCGCTGGCGGTTTCCTCCGGACGGCGCCAATAGCCCTTCATCACCTGCGGCCCGCGGATGCACAGCTCGCCGACCTCGCCATGGGCGAGGACCTGGCCCTGGTCGTCCTTGACGCAGGCGTCGGTGGACGGGATCGGCAGGCCGATCGCGCCGTTGTATTCGGTCAGGGTCAGCGGGTTGATGCAGGCCGCCGGCGAGGTCTCGGTGAGGCCGTAGGCTTCGACCAGGGTGACCCCGGTGACCTGCTTCCAGCGCTCGGCCACCGCGCGTTGCACCGCCATGCCGCCGCCGAGGGTGAACTTCAGCGAGGAGAAATCCACCTTGTCGAAGCCGGGGGTGTTGAGCAGGCCGTTGAACAGGGTGTTGACGCCGGTGAAGGCGGTGAAGCGGGTCTTCTGCAGCTCCTTGACGAAGCCCGGCATGTCGCGCGGATTGCTGATCAGGTGGTTGAGCCCGCCGAGCTTCATGAAGACCAGCCCGTTCGCGGTCAGCGCGAAGATGTGGTACAGCGGCAGCGCGGTGATGATGACTTCCTTGCCTTCCTCCAGCTTGCCGGTCGCCGAGATCCAGGCGCCGGCCTGCAGCATGTTGGCGACCAGGTTGCGGTGGGTCAGCATGGCGCCCTTGGCCACGCCGGTGGTGCCGCCGGTGTACTGCAGGAAAGCGATGTCGTCCGGTTCGATGTCGATCTGAGGCAGCGTGTGCAGGCGGCCCAGGGTCAGCGCGTCGCGGAAGCGGATCGCGTTGGGGATGTCGTAGTCCGGCACCAGCTTCTTGACGTACTTCAGCACGAAGTTGACCAGCGGGCCCTTGGGGAAGCCCAGCATGTCGCCCAGGCCGGTGGTGATGACCTGTTTGACGGGGGTATCGGCGAGCACTTCCTGCACGGTGGTACCGAAGTTGTCGATCACCACCAGGGCGCTGGCGCCGGAGTCGATCAGCTGGTGGCGCAGTTCGCGCGGGGTGTACAGCGGATTGACGTTGACCACGGTCATGCCGGCCAGCAGCACGCCGAAGGTGGCGATGGGGTACTGCAGGCAGTTGGGCATCATCAGGGCGACGCGGTCGCCTTTCTTGAGCTGCAGTTCGCCCAGCAGGTAGCCGGCGAATTGCCGGGCCAGTTCGCCGGCCTCGCGGTAGGTCAGGGTCTTGCCGAAGTTGCAGTAGGCGGGGCGGTCTCCGAACTTGGCCACGGAGCTTTCGAACACCGCGGCGACGGAGCGGTACTCGTCGACGTTGATGTCGGCGCCAACGCCGGCCGGATAACTCTGCAACCACGGACGATCCAGACTCATATTCCCCCTCCAGGAAACGTAGTGATGTGTGCGGCGCGGACAGTATCCATCAGAACCGACGACAGCAGCATACCGTTCCGTAGGGCAAAGGCGAACAGGGCAGGGCCGCAGGCTGCGGCGCTGCGTCGGCGGCGCGCGGCCACCACTGGCGCGCGCGCGTGGGCGGTGCCGGCCCGAGCGATGCTGCCACGCGCAGCCCGGCGGCAGCGCCACCGCGGGTTAGGTCCGGCTCAGCGCGTGCGGCGCACCGGTGCGCCATCGGCGACGTAGTACGGCGCGGTGCTGCGTGGCAGCGCCTGGCGGCCGCGGATGCGGTCGGCCAGCTTCTCGGCGATCATGATCGTCGGCGCGTTGAGATTGCCGGTCACCACCTGCGGCATGATCGAGGCATCGACGATGCGCAGGCCTTCGAGGCCGTGCACGCGTCCCTGGCCGTCCACCACCGCCATCGGATCGTCGGCGTGGCCCATCTTGTTCGAGCACGACGGGTGGTAGGCGGTCTCTGCGTGTTCGCGCACGAACGCGTCGATCTGCGCGTCGCTGCGCAGTTCGCTCCCCGGCGAGATCTCGCGGCCGCTGTACGCCGCCAGCGCCGGCTGCGCGAAGATCTCGCGGGTGATCCGCACCGCGGCGCGGAACTCGCGCCAGTCCTGTTCGTGCGACATGTAGTTGAACAGGATGCTCGGATGCTGACGCGGGTCCTTGGAGACGATGTGGATGCGGCCGCGGCTGGGCGAGCGCATCGACCCCACGTGCATCTGGAAGCTGTGCGTCTTGATCGGGTTGGAGCCGTTGTAATTGATCGCCACCGGCAGGAAGTGGTACTGCAGGTTCGGCCAGGCGAAGTCCTCGTGGCTGCGGATGAAGCCGCCGGCCTCGAACTGATTGCTGGCGCCGATGCCGGTGCCCAGGAACAGCCATTGCGCACCGATCGCCGGCTGGTTGTACAGCTTCAGCGCCGGTGCCAGCGACACCGGCTGCCTGCATTCGTACTGCAGGTACATTTCCAGGTGATCCTGCAGGTTGGCGCCGACGCCGGGCAGGTGGTGGACCAGCTCGATGTCCAGCCCGCGCAACAGGTCGGCCGGGCCGACGCCGGAGCGCTGCAGGATCTGCGGCGAGGCGATGGCGCCGCCGCACAGCAGCACTTCGCGGCGGGCGGTGGCGCGCTGCAGCACGTCGTTGCGCAGCCACTGCACGCCGATGGCGCGTTTGCCGGAGAACAGGATGCGGTCGGTCAGCGCGTGGGTGACGATGGTCAGGTTCGGCCGCGATCTGGCCAGATCCAGGTAGCCGCGTGCGGTGCTGGAGCGGCGCCCGTGCGGCGTCACCGTGCGGTCCATCGGGCCGAAGCCTTCCTGCTGGTAGCCGTTGAGGTCGTCGGTGCGCGGGTAGCCGGCCTGCACGCCGGCTTCGATCATCGCCGCGAACAGGGGGTTGTTGCCGGACTTGGGCGTGGTCACGCGCAGCGGACCGTCGCCGCCGTGGTAGTCGTTGGCACCGATGTCGCGGGTTTCGGCCTTGCGGAAATAGGGCAGGCAGTCCAGGTAGGTCCAGTCTTCCAGGCCCGGCATGCCGGCCCAGTTGTCGTAGTCCATCGCGTTGCCGCGGATGTAGCACATGCCGTTGATCAACGAGGAGCCGCCCAGGCCCTTGCCGCGGCCGCAGTCCATGCGGCGGTGGTTCATGAACGGCTCCGGGTCGGTCTTGTACGCCCAGTTGTAGCGCCGGCCCTGCAGCGGGAAGGCCAGCGCGGCCGGCATCTGGGTGCGGAAGTCGAGGCGGTAGTCGGGGCCGCCGGCTTCCAGCAACAGCACGCTGACATCGGCATCCTCGGTCAGCCGCGTGGCCAGCACGTTGCCGGCCGAGCCGGCGCCGATGATGATGTAGTCGTACGCTTGGGCAGTCTTCATGACGGTTCTCCAGCAGGCCGGGGCGCGCTGCGCGCAGGCGTCCCGGCGGAAGGTCGGATCGGCGCGTCGGCCGGACGAGGGGGGCGCGGCTCAGAACACGCTGGCGTAGTCGCCCAGTTCGACCTGCACCGACTTGACGCGGGTGTAGTGGGCCAGGGTCGAGAGGCCGTTCTCGCGGCCGACGCCCGATTCCTTGTAGCCGCCGACCGGCATTTCGGCCGGCGATTCGCCCCAGGTGTTGATCCAGCAGATGCCGGCTTCCAGGCGGTGGATGATGCGGTGGGCGCGGCTGATGTCCTTGCTGACCACGCCGGCGGCCAGGCCGAAGCTGGTGGCGTTGGCGCGGCGGATCGCCTCTTCCTCGTCGTCGTAGGCGAGCAGGCTCATCACCGGCCCGAAGATCTCTTCCCTGACGATGCGCATGTCGTCGCGGCAGTCGGAGAACACGGTCGGCAGCACGTAGGCACCGTCGGCCAGCGCGCCTGCGCTGGCGCGGCCGCCGCCGATCAGCAGGCGCGCGCCTTCGGCCTTGCCGCTATCGATGTAGCGCAGCACATTCTCCATGTGCGCAAAGCTGGTCAGCGGGCCGAAGTTGGTGTCGGCCGCCATCGGGTCGCCGAGGCGGATGCGCTGCACGCGCTCGACCAGCGCCGCCTCGAACGCGGCCAGCATGCGGCGCGGCACGAACACGCGGGTGCCGTTGGTGCAGACCTGGCCGGAGCTGAAGAAGTTGGCCATCACCGCGATGTCGGCGGCGCGGTCCAGGTCGGCGTCGTCGCAGATCAGCAACGGCGACTTGCCGCCCAGTTCCATGGTCACTTCCTTCAGCGAGGAGGCGGCCGCGGCGGCCATCACCTTCTTGCCGGTGGCCACGCCGCCGGTGAAGGAGATCTTCTCGATCGCCGGATGCTCGGTCAGCCAGTTGCCGATCTCGCGGCCCGGGCCCTGCACCACGTTGAACACGCCGTCCGGCACGCCGGCCTCGGTGTAGAGCTTGGCCAGCTCCAGCACGCTCAGCGGGGTGACTTCGGACGGCTTGAACACCATCGCGTTGCCCGCGGCCAGCGCCGGGGCCGATTTCCACAGGGCGATCTGGATCGGATAGTTCCAGGCGCCGATGCCGGCGACCACGCCCAGCGGCTCGCGGCGGGTGTAGAAGAAGCTCGATGCGCGCAGCGGCAACTGGATGCCTTCGATCGCGGTGGCCAGGCCGGCGTAGTACTCCAGGACGTCGGCGCCGGTGACGATGTCCACGCTGGTGGTCTCGCTCAGCGCCTTGCCGGTGTCCAGGGTTTCCAGCCGGGCCAGGGCGTCGTTGCGCGCGCGCAGCAGATCCACGGCGCGGCGCAGGATGCGCGAGCGCTCCATCGCGGTCATCGCGGCCCAGACCTTCTGGCCTGCGGCCGCGCTCTGCACGGCGCGCTCGACGTCGGCCTGGCTGGCGATCTGCACCTCGGCCAGGACCTGGCCGTTGGCCGGATTGACGGTCTGGAAGGTCCTGCCGCTGCTGGCATCGACCAGGCGACCGTGGATGTAGAGCTGTTGGACGGGAAGGGCGGTCATGGGAGCTCCTGGAAAGGCGGTGGGCGCGGCAGGCGCGCGTCAGGGCGTGTCGGCCCGCAGTTGGAAGTCGATGTATTCGTAGGCGATGCGCTGCGCCTTGCCGGTATCGAAGGCGGCGCCGACCAGGCTGCCGCGCAACCACAGGCCGTCGATCATCGCGGCCAGCCCGCGCGCGGACTGGCGCGCCTGCGCCCGCGGCAGCGCCCGGTTGAACTGATGGCACAGGTTGGAGAACAGGCGCTGATCGTTGGCCCGCTGCAGCCGCGCCAGTTCCGGCTGGTGCATGCTCGCGGCCCAGAAGGTCAGCCAGACGCGCATGGCCGCGCCGTTGACCTGGCTGTCGTCGAAATTGCCATCGACGATGGCGCGCAGTTGCGCACGCGGGGTGTCCTCGGACGCGCCGCGGCAGCGCGACACCGCGGCGCGCAGATCGCGCAGGATCTGCCGCATCGCGGCATTGAGCAGGCCGTCCTTGTCGCCGAAGTAGTGGGCGATGATGCCGCTGGAAAGCCCGGCCTTCCTGGCGATGGTGGCGACGGTCGCATCGGCCATGCCGATCTCGTCGATGGTCTGGAAAGTGGCACGGATCAGCTGCTCGCGGCGGATCGGTTCCACGCCTTTCTTGGGCATCGCGGCTCCACGGTCTTCGATCCCACGGGATCGGCTGGCGGCCATTATGCTTTTTATTGATTGAACGTTCAATCAATAAACCATACGATGCACCCGCCCCCCACGCCATGGGCCCGGTTTCCGGTCCGGCCTTGCCCATGCGCCCATCCGGACCGATGAGACAACTGCATGTCTTTCCAGGCTCCTCCCAAGCGCTCGGCCCTGCGCCTGAATCGCTTCGTGTTCTTCAGCGCATCGCTGTCCATCGGCGTGCTCGGGCTGCTCACCGTGCTCTTCCCCGAGGCCAGCGAACACTGGCTGCAATGGGCGCAGGCCGGGGTGTCGGCCGGTTTCGGCTGGTGGTACATGGTGTTGATCGTGGCGTGCCTGGGGTTCGTGCTGTGGCTGGCGGCTTCGCCGTACGGGCGCATCCGCCTGGGCCGCAACGACGAAGTGCCGGCGTTCGGCTACGTGGCCTGGGTGTCGATGCTGTTTTCCGCCGGTATCGGCATCGCGCTGCTGTACTACGGTGCCTACGAGCCGCTGGATCATTTCCTGAGCCCGCCCGGACAGCCTGGCGGCACCGCGGCGGCCGCGCGCGAGGCGCTGGTGCTGACCTTTCTGCACTGGGGGCTGCACGGCTGGGCGCTGTACGCGCTGGTGGGCGTGGCGCTGGGGTATTTCGCCTATCGCCGCAACCTGCCGCTGGCGTTGCGCTCGGCATTGCAGCCGGTCTTCGGCGACCGCGTGCATGGCCGCATCGGCGACATGGTGGATGGCTTCGGCATCCTGGCCACGCTGATCTCCATGGTCACCAACCTGGGCATCGGCGCGCTGGTGCTGCAATCGGGCCTGGTCTACCTGTTCGGCCTGCCCAATACCCCGCAGGTGCTGGTGCTGATCGTGCTGGCGATGATGGCGGTGGCGACGCTGGGCGTGGTCGCCGGGGTGGAGAAGGGCATCGCCTGGCTGTCCAACCTCAATGTGCGCCTGCTGTGCGTGCTGCTGCTGTTCGTGCTGTGCACCGGGCCGACCCTGCACCTGCTGGACGGCCTGGTGCAGAACACCGGCGACTATCTGGCCGCGTTCGTGCGCAAGAGCTTCGAGATGTATCTCAACGATCGCAACGGGCGCACCTGGCTCGGCTCGTGGACGCTGTTCTATTGGGCGTGGTGGATCGCCTGGGCGCCGTTCGTGGGGCTGTTCGTCGCCCGGATCTCGCGCGGCCGCACCATTCGCGAGGTGATTCTGGGGGTGTTGCTGATCCCGCTGGGTTTCACCCTGGCGTGGTTGTCGATCTTCGGCAACACCGCGATCGATCTGGTGCTCAACCATGGCCAGGCGGTTCTGGGCCAGGTGGCGCAGCACGATGCGGCGATGACCCTGTTCAAGCTGCTGGAATATCTGCCCGCCGCGCCGTACGTGGCCGGCGCCGCGGTGGTGATCGGCTTCGTGCTGTTCCTGACCCCGGTGGATTCGGGCACCTTGATGATCGCCAACCTGTGTACGCGTCGGGTCGAGGGCGGCACGGAGGACGAGCACGATGCGCCGATCTGGCTGCGCGTGTTCTGGGCGGCGGGCATCACGGTGGCCAGCATCGGACTGCTGCTGGCCGGCAACTTCACCGCGATGCAGACCGCGGTGGTGCTGTGCGGCCTGCCGTTCTCGTTCATCCTGGTGCTGTACATGATCGGCTTGCTGCGCGCCTTGCGCAGCGACGAGGACGCGCCCTGAGCCACCGCGCAGCGCCCCCGCGCAGTCGCGGGGGCCGGGTTTCCGCTGTCGGAAAGCGCAGTGTCGGTCAGCGCGCGGCCAACTGCCGCAGCACGTACTGCAGCAGGCCGCCGTGGCGGAAATACTCCACTTCCTTCGGGGTCAGCAGCATCACCGCCACCTCGAAAGTCTGCGTACTGCCATCCGCCTTGGATGCGACGACCTTGGCGCGCTTGCTGGCGCCGTCCTGCAAGCCGGTGATCTCGAAGACTTCCGAGCCGTCCAGGCCCAGGCTCTGCGCGTTCTGGCCGTCGAGGAACTGCAGCGGCAGCACGCCCATGCCGACCAGGTTGGAGCGGTGGATGCGCTCGAAGCTCTCGGCGATCACCGCCTTGACCCCGAGCAGATTGGTGCCCTTGGCCGCCCAGTCGCGCGAGGAGCCGGTGCCGTACTCCTTGCCGCCGATCACCACCAGCGGCACGCCGTCGGCCTTGTACTTCATCGCCGCGTCGTAGATCGCCAGCTTTTCCGGCTGGCCACCGCCGGGCGGGTGGTACAGGGTGTTGCCGCCTTCCTCGCCGCCGAACATCAGGTTCTTGATGCGGATGTTGGCGAAGGTGCCGCGGACCATGACGTCGTCGTTGCCGCGGCGGCTGCCGTAGCTGTTGAAGTCGGCCGGCTGCACGCCGCGCTCCTGCAGGAAGCGGCCCGCCGGCGAGTCCTTCTTGATGTTGCCGGCCGGGGAGATGTGGTCGGTGGTGATCGAATCGCCGAACAGGCCCAGCACGCGCGCGCCGTGCACGTCCTCGATGCGGCCGACCTGCATGGTCATGCCGTCGAAGTAGGGCGGGTTCTTAATGTAGGTGGAGGCGCCATCCCACGCGTACAGCTCGCCATCGGGCGAGGCGATGGTGTTCCAGCGGCTGTCGCCCTTGAACACGTCGGCGTAGTTCTGCTTGAACATCTCCGGGCCGACCGTGGCGGCGATGGTGTCGCCGATCTCCTTGTTGCTCGGCCAGATGTCGCGCAGGTACACCGGCTGGCCGTCGCTGCCGGTACCCAGCGGGTCGCGGGTCAGGTCGATGTCGGTGGTGCCGGCGATGGCATAGGCGACCACCAGCGGCGGCGAGGCCAGGTAGTTCATCTTCACTTCCGGATGCACGCGGCCTTCGAAGTTGCGGTTACCCGACAGCACCGAGGCCACCACCAGGTCGTCCTTGGCGATCGCCGCGGAGACGTCCTCGGGCAGCGGGCCGGAGTTGCCGATGCAGGTGGTGCAGCCGTAGCCGACCACGTAGAAGCCGAGCTGCTCCAGGTCGCGCATGACCCCGGCCTTCTTCAGGTAGTCGGTGACCACCAGCGAGCCCGGCCCGAGCGAGGTCTTGACCCACGGCTGCGCCTTCAGGCCCTTGGCCACGGCATTGCGCGCGAGCAGGCCGGCGCCGAGCATCACCGCCGGGTTGGAGGTGTTGGTGCAGGAGGTGATCGCCGCGATCACCACCGCGCCGTCGCGCAGCTGCCAGCCGGAGCCGCTGGCCTCGGCGTCCTGCGCATGCGCCGCCTGGGCACCGACCGCGGTGCCGCCGCCGCCTTCGTTCTTGAGCCGGTCTTCCTGCACGGCATCGCTGCGGCGCTTGGCGCGCGCGTCGGCGAACGGCACCAGGCTGTCGCGGTAGTTGCGCTGCATGTCTTCCAGCAGCACGCGGTCCTGCGGGCGCTTGGGGCCGGCCAGCGACGGCTTGACCTCGCCCATGTCCAGTTCCAGGACCGCGCTGTATTCGGCATGCGCGCTGTCGGCGTCGTGCCACAGGCCCTGCGCCTTGGCGTAGGCCTCGACCAGCGCGATCTGCTCCTCGCTGCGCCCGGACAGGCGAAGATAGGTCAGCGATTCGGCGTCGATCGGGAAGATGCCGCAGGTGGCGCCGTACTCGGGCGCCATGTTGCCGATGGTGGCGCGGTCGGCCAGCGGCAGGTGCTGCAGGCCGTCGCCGAAGAACTCGACGAACTTGCCGACCACGCCGTGCTTGCGCAGCATCTGCGTCACCGTCAGCACCAGGTCGGTGGCGGTGGCGCCTTCGGGCAGCTTGCCGGTGAGCTTGAAGCCCACCACCTGCGGGATCAGCATCGAGGAGGGCTGGCCGAGCATCGCCGCTTCCGCCTCGATACCGCCCACGCCCCAGCCGAGCACGCCGATGCCATTGATCATGGTGGTGTGGCTGTCGGTGCCGAACACGGTGTCCGGATAGGCCAGCGCCTCGCCGTCGCGCTCGCCGGTCATCACCACCCGCGCCAGATGCTCCAGGTTGACCTGGTGCACGATGCCGGTGTTCGGCGGCACCACCTTGAAGTTGTCGAAGGCCTTCTGGCCCCAGCGCAGGAAGCCGTAGCGTTCCTTGTTGCGCTGAAATTCGATCTTGCCGTTGAGGTCCAGCGCGTCGGGCTTGCCGAACACGTCCACCTGCACCGAATGGTCGATCACCAGTTCCGAGGGGATCAGCGGGTTGATCTGCTCCGGGCGTCCGCCGAGCTTGACCACCGCATCGCGCATCGCCGCCAGGTCGACCACGCAGGGCACGCCGGTGAAGTCCTGCAGCACCACGCGCGCCGGCATGAAGGCGATCTCGGTGTCGGGTTCGGCCTTGGGATCCCACTTGGCCACCGCCTCGATGTGGTCCTTGCCCACGGTCACGCCGCCGTCTTCGTGGCGCAACAGGTTTTCCAGCAGGATCTTCAGCGAGTAGGGCAGGCGGGCGATATCGAAGCGCTCGGCGAGCTTGGGCAGGCTGTAGTAGGCGTAGCGTTGGCCGTTGACCTCGAGCGAGGCGCGGGTGGAAAAGGAATCGCTCATCACGGAACTCCTATGGCGTCGCGGCTGTAGGGACTGCGGTCATTCTGACCGATTCAGTGTGTATGGCAGGTGTGACCGCCGCTCTATGCGGGCTTGAGTATGACGCTTCAAGTATGTAAAATTCGTACATACCTTGCGGAGCCCGTCCCATGGAAGCCACTGTCGCCGAGCGCGGTCAGATCACCCTGCCGAAGGCCGTGCGCGATGCGCTGGGCCTGAGCAAGGGCACCATTCTGAAGGTGGAACTGGACGGCGGCCGGATCATCCTGCGCAAGAGCGTGGACGATGCCATCTCGCGCGCCCGCGGCCGCTTCAAGCTCGACGGCTTCGCCAGCACCGACGAGGCGATGCGCGCCATCCGCGGCCGTGCCCCGGGCGATCCGTTCGAACCCGAGCCCGACGCCGGCGCATGATCGCCATCGACTCGTCCGTGCTGGTGGACCTGCTGGCCGACGGCCCGCAGGCCGATGCCACCGAAGCCTGCCTGCGCCAGTGCCTGAGCACCGGCCCGGTGGTGGTCTGCGACATCGTCCTGGCCGAAGTCTGCAGCGCGCTGCGCGACGGCGCCGAGGCCTTGTCGGTGCTGGAGGACATGAGCATCCGCTTCAGCGCACTGGAGGCCAAGTCGGCCTTGCGCGCCGGCGAGATGCAGCGCCGCTTCCGCGCCCGTGGCGGCAAGCGCGAGCGGGTGGTGGCCGATTTCCTGATCGGTGCGCATGCGCTGCTGCAATGCGATGGCCTGATCACCCACGACGACCGTTTTTTCCGCGATTACTTCAAAGGCCTGAAGATCATCGTCCCCAAGCCTGCCGGCTGACGCCGCGCCGCCGCTGCCGCACATCCCCACCGTATTTTTCCGGAGAACCCGCATGTTGGAAGCCTATCGCCACCACGTTGCAGAGCGCGCCGCGCTCGGAATCCCGCCGCTGCCGCTGAGCGCGCAGCAGACCGCGCAGGTCATCGAACTGCTGAAGAACCCGCCGGCCGGCGAGGAGCAGTTTCTGGTCGAGCTGCTGAGCCAGCGCGTGCCGGCCGGCGTCGACGACGCCGCCAAGGTCAAGGCCTCGTACCTGGCCGCGGTCGCCTTCGGCAGCGAGACCACCCCGCTGATCTCGCCCACCCGCGCCACCGAGCTGCTGGGCACCATGCTCGGCGGCTACAACATCCATCCGCTGATCGAGCTGCTGGACAACGCCGAGCTGGGCGCCGTCGCCGCCGAGGGCCTCAAGCACACGCTGCTGATCTTCGACGCCTTCCACGACGTGCAGGAAAAGGCCGAGGCCGGCAATGCGCACGCCAAGGCGGTGCTGCAGAGCTGGGCCGAGGCCGAGTGGTTCACCAGCAAGCCGGAAGTGCCGCAGAGCCTGACCATCACCGTGTTCAAGGTGCCGGGCGAGACCAACACCGACGACCTGTCGCCGGCGCCGGACGCCACCACCCGCCCGGACATCCCGCTGCACGCGCTGGCGATGCTGAAGAACAAGCGCGACGGCGCCCCGTTCGAGCCGGAAGAGGACGGCAAGCGCGGCCCGATCCAGGCCATCGCCGACCTCAAGGCCAAGGGCCACCTGGTCGCCTACGTCGGCGACGTGGTCGGCACCGGTTCCTCGCGCAAGTCGGCGACCAACTCGGTGCTGTGGTGGACCGGCGAGGACATTCCGTACATCCCCAACAAGCGTTTCGGCGGCGTGTGCCTGGGTTCGAAGATCGCGCCGATCTTCTACAACACCATGGAAGACGCCGGCGCGCTGCCGATCGAGCTGGACGTGTCGCAGATGGAGCACGGCGACGTGGTCGAACTGCGTCCGTACGAAGGCAAGGCGCTGAAGAACGGGCAGGTGATCGCCGAGTTCGCGATGAAGTCGGACGTGCTGTTCGACGAAGTGCGCGCCGGCGGCCGCATCCCGCTGATCGTCGGTCGCGGCCTCACCGCCAAGGCGCGCGAGTTCCTGGGCCTGCCGGCCTCCACCCTGTTCCGCCTGCCGATGGACCCGCCGGACACCGGCAAGGGCTTCTCGCTGGCGCAGAAGATGGTCGGCCGCGCCTGTGGGCTGCCGGAAGGCCAGGGCATGCGACCGGGCACCTACTGCGAACCGAAGATGACCTCGGTCGGCTCGCAGGACACCACCGGCCCGATGACCCGCGACGAGCTGAAGGACCTGGCCTGCCTGGGCTTCTCCGCCGATCTGGTGATGCAGTCGTTCTGCCACACCGCAGCGTATCCGAAGCCGGTGGACGTCAAGACCCACCACACCCTGCCGGAGTTCATCTCCACCCGCGGCGGCGTGTCGCTGCGTCCGGGCGACGGCGTGATCCACAGCTGGCTCAACCGCATGCTGCTGCCCGACACCGTCGGCACCGGCGGCGACTCGCACACCCGCTTCCCGATCGGCATCTCGTTCCCGGCCGGTTCCGGCCTGGTGGCCTTCGCCGCCGCCACCGGCGTCATGCCGCTGGACATGCCCGAGAGCGTGCTGGTGCGCTTCAAGGGGCAGATGCAGCCGGGCGTGACCCTGCGCGATCTGGTCAACGCGATCCCGCTGTACGCGATCAAGCAGGGCCTGCTGACCGTGGCCAAGCAGGGCAAGAAGAACATCTTCTCCGGCCGCATCCTGGAGATCGAAGGCCTGCCGGAGCTGAAGGTGGAGCAGGCGTTCGAACTGTCCGACGCCTCCGCCGAGCGCTCGGCCGCCGGCTGCACGGTGCGCCTGAACAAGGAACCGATCGTCGAGTACCTGACCAGCAACATCACCCTGCTGAAGTGGATGATCGCCGAAGGCTATGCCGACGCGCGTTCGCTGGCGCGGCGGATCAAGAAGATGGAGGAGTGGCTGGCCGACCCGCAGTTGCTCGAGCCCGATGCCGACGCCGAGTACGCGGCGGTGATCGAGATCGATCTGGCCGACATCCACGAGCCGATCGTGGCCTGCCCGAACGACCCGGACGACGTGAAGACCCTGTCCGACGTCGCCGGTGCGGCGATCGACGAAGTGTTCATCGGTTCGTGCATGACCAACATCGGCCACTTCCGTGCCGCGGCCAAGCTGCTGGAAGGCAAGCGCGACATCCCGACCCGCCTGTGGGTCGCGCCGCCGACCAAGATGGACGCCTCGGAGCTGACCAAGGAAGGCCACTACGGCACCTTCGGCGCCGCCGGCGCGCGCATGGAAATGCCGGGCTGCTCGCTGTGCATGGGCAACCAGGCGCAGGCGCGCGAGGGCGCCACGGTGTTCTCGACCTCCACCCGCAACTTCCCCAACCGCCTGGGCCGCAACACCAACGTGTACCTGGGCTCGGCGGAACTAGCGGCGATCTGCTCGCGCCTGGGCCGCATCCCGACCAAGGACGAGTACATGGCCGACGTGGGCGTGATCAAGACCAGTGGCGAACAGATCTATCGCTACATGAACTTCGATCAGATCCAGGACTACCAGGACGTGGCCGCGACGGTCGCGGCCTGATCGCCCCGGCGATGCGCTGACGCGACGTGCCGCCGATGCGGCACGGTCGCAACGAAAAAGCCCGGCACTGCCGGGCTTTTTCGTTGGTGGTGCCTGCGCTGCGTACGACGGCGGGTTCGCCGCTTGCCTGCGCTAGGCCTGTGGTGCGGACGCTCGCCCTTGCAGCCAGTGTTCCAGCGCCGCCGCCGGCAGCGCCGGCGCGAACAGGAAGCCCTGCAGCACGCGGCAGCCCAGCCGCGCCAGGAACGCGCGTTGCGCTTCGGTTTCCACGCCCTCGGCGACCGTGTGCATGCCCAGGGTCTCGCCGATCCGCAGGACCGAGGTGGTCAGCGCCCGCGAGGTCTGGCAGTGCTCCAGGTCGCTGACGAAGCTCATGTCCAGCTTGAGCTCGTTGACCGGCAATTGGTGCAGATGGCTGAGGCTGGAATAGCCGGTGCCGAAGTCGTCCAGCGACAGCAGCACGCCGCTGGCCTGCAACTGGCGCAGGTTGGCCAGCACCGCGTTGGTGTTGGAGAGCATGACGCTCTCGGTCATTTCCAGTGCCAGGTCGGCCGGTTGCAGGCCGGACGCGGCGAGCAGGCCTTCCACCCGCGTGGGCAATTCGGGGTCGGCGAAGTTGTTCGCCGACAGGTTCACCGCCACGCGCGGCACCGCGATGCCGCGCAGACGCCAGTCGGCCATCTGCCGGCAGGCTTCGCGCAAGACCCACTGCCCGAGTTCGTCGATCAACCCGCATTCTTCGGCCATCGGCACGAACCGCGCCGGCGAGATCGCGCCGAGATTGGGATGTTCCCAGCGCAGCAGCGCCTCCACGCCGTACAGCGCGTGCGGCGCCTGGCTGTCCAGTTGCGGCTGGTAGTGCAGCTGCAGTTTGTCGCGATGCAGGGCGTCGCGCAGCGCGGTCTCCATCGCCACGCGTTCCTGCGCCATGCGGTTCATGTCGGAACTGAAGTAGCACACGCTGTCGCCGCCCTCGCGCTTGGCCCGGAACATGGCCAGGTCGGCATGGCGCAGCAAGGTCTCGATGTCGCGGCCGTCGTCGGGGAACATGGCCACGCCGATGCTGGCGCTGGGGTGCAGGGTCACCTGGCCCACCACCAGCGGTTCGGCCAGCGCCAGCAGCAGGCGTTCGGCGACGCCGGCGGCCTGCTCGACGCTGCAGTTCGGCAGCATCAGCACGAACTCGTCGCCGGCCTGGCGGCCGACCAGATCGGTCAGGCCCAGGGTGTCGCCGATGCGCCGGGCGATGTCGCGCAACAGGCCGTCGCCGGAGGCGTGGCCCTGGGTCTCGTTGACGCGCTTGAAGCGGTCGAGGTCCACGAACAGGATCGCCACCGGTGCGCCCTGATGCTCGGCGGCGGCCAGCGCCTGCTCGGCGCGGGCGCTGAACATCACCCGGTTGGGCAGGCCGGTGAGCGAGTCGTAGAACGCGAGCTGGTGCACGCGTGCCCTGGTCTGCTCGCGTTCCAGCGCCAAGGCGCACAGATGCACGCAGAGCTCGATCA
>NZ_AQOI01000225.1:0-3675 GCF_000364665.1 Xanthomonas sp. SHU 199 | reverse complement strand
CCCCAGCGGCTGCAGGCAGCCGCTGCCGTCCACACTCACGATCGCGGCCATCAGTTCCGGCGCGATGCGCTCGACCTCCTTGCAGATCAGCGTGGCGACCTCGATCAGCGGCTGTTCGCGGACCAGCGCATCCAGCACGTTCTTGTGCAGCACCTCGTGCATCTTGCTCTGGGTGATGTCGGTGAACGAGAGGATGTAGTGCTGTTGGCTGCCATCCTCGCTGGCGATGGGGGTGGCCACCAGGGTGGCCCACAGCGGCGTGCCGTCCTTGCGGTAGGCGAGGATGTCGGTCTGGTGGCCGAAACCGGCGCGCACGCGCTCGCGGGTGTGCTGCACGGTCTGCATGTCGGTACCGGGGCCGGCCAACACGTTGCTCGGCAGATGCCCCAGCACTTCGCTCTCGGCATAGCCGAACACCTGGCTGAAGCCGGCGTTGACGTAGAGGATGTTCAACTCCGGATCGCAGACGACGATGGCGGCGTCGCTGGAGTCCAGTGCCAGCGACAGCAGTCGCATCCTGGCGTCGCGGGCGCGCTCGGCGCTGATGTCGCGCACGAACAGCACCTGCAATTGGCTGTAGTGCTGCGGTGCCCGCGCCGCGCTCACCGCCAGCCAGCGCGCTGCGCCATCGTAGTCGCGCAACAGCAGCTCGTAGCTGCCGCTGCCGCCGTCGTGCAGGCAATGCGCGAGGAAGTCGTCGCGCACGTCGGCATCGGCCAACTCGCCGAGCGGACGCCCCAGCACCTGCGCGCGGGGACGGTTCCACAGCGCCTCGGCGGTGTGGTTGAAGGCAACCACACGCGCCTGCGGATCGACGATCAGCACGCCTTCCGGTGCGTACTGCAGGCAGAGCAGCAGGTCCAGTTCGGAACGGGCCGCCGCCGTTCGCGCCGCCTCCACGCTGATGTCGCTGGGCACGCTCGACGTTGTGACGCGGCGGCCCGGCATGGTGTCAGCGCGCCTGCACGGACAGCGCGATCAGGCGCTCGGCGATCTTGTCCAGCGGCAAGACCTCCTGCGCCGCGCCCAGGCGGAAGGCGGTGCCGGGCATGCCCCAGACCACGCTGGTGGCCTCGTCCTGGACCAGGGTGCTGGCCCCGGCCTGCAGCATTTCCAGCAGGCCGCGCGCGCCGTCGTCGCCCATGCCGGTGAGGATCGCGCCGATGGCGTTGGCGCCGGCGTTGCGTGCCACCGACTGGAACAGCACGTCCACCGCCGGCTTGTGCCGGTTGACCGGCGGGCCGTCGTCGATCTTGCAGCGCCAGCGCGCACCGTCGCGGATCACCTGCAGGTGCTTGCCGCCGGGCGGCAGGTAGGCGTGGCCGGGCAGGATCGCTTCGCCTTCGGTCGCTTCGCGCACGGCCATGGCCGAGTGCCGGTTGAGGCGGTCGGCGAAGGCGGTGCTGAAGCCGGCCGGCAGGTGCTGGGTCATGACCACCGCAGGCGCATCGGCCGGCATCCCTTCCAGCACCACGCGCAGCGCTTCGGTGCCGCCGGCGGAGGCGCCGATGGCGATCAGCCGGTCGGTGGTGCGGAACTTCAGCGAGGACACCGCGGCGGGCGTGGCGGTGGCGCCGGCCGGTTTCGGCGCGGCCGGCCGGTCCAGGGCGCGGACCTTGGCCTTGGACGCGTTCTTGACCTTGGCGATGATCTCTTCGGCGTACTCCTCCAGCCCGCGGGCCACGTCGAGCTTGGGCTTGGAGACGAAGTCGACCGCGCCCAGCGACAGCGCCTGCAGGGTGGTGTCGGCGCCGCGCTCGGTCAGCGAGGAGATCATCACCACCGGCGTGGGCCGCAGCCGCATCAGGTTTTCCAGGAACGCCAGCCCGTCCATGCGCGGCATTTCCACGTCCAGGGTGATCACGTCCGGATTCAGGCGCTTGATCTTCTCGCGCGCCAGCAGCGGGTCGGCGGCCGAGCCGACCACTTCCACGCCGGGCGCGCCCGACAGGATTTCGGTAAGGATCTGTCGCACGACCGCCGAGTCGTCGACGATCAGCACGCGGCAAGGGGCTTCCAGGCTCATTCGAACAACTCCACGGCACCGGTGACGGGGGCTTTGGCGAGACGGGCGCGCACCGCCGACTCGGCCGCGGCGATTTCGGCTTCCTCGTGCGCGTGCGGCAGGCGCTGCACGACCACGCGGCCGGTAGCGGGGAAGAACCAGATCTTGCGCGGATGGATGCCACGCAGATCCTCGGCCACCACCGGGATATGTTCGGCCTTGAGGTAGTTCAGCACGAAGTCGGCGTTGCGCGTGCCGACCGGATTGTTGGTGAAGCCCTTGAGCACGTTGCCGCCGCCGAACACCTTGGCTTCCAGGCGGTTGCGGGCGGCGCCGCGCTTGAGCAGGTCGTTGATCAGCACTTCCATCGCATAGCTGCCGTAGCGGGCAGGCGCGCCGTCGCCGCTCTGGCCGTCGGGCAGCATGAAGTGGTTCATGCCGCCGATCTTCAGCAGCGGGTCGCGGATGCAGGCGGCCACGCACGAACCCAGGATGGTGGTCAGCGCGGTGTCGTCGTCCACCACCAGGTACTGGGTCGGCAACAGCTTGGCCGCCATCGTCTGGAAGCGCGTGTCGTGATAGCGCATCACCTGGTCCAGGGCCATGGCCGCGGCGCTCATGCGCGATCCTTCTGCGCCCGGCGATACAGCGTGCGGCCGCAGGGCTGGATCAGGTCGGCCGCATGCAGATAGTTCTCCGAATGGCCGGTGTAGAGCATGCCGTCGTCGTCCAGGTGCGGAATCAGCCGCGACAGGATGCCGCGCTGGGTGGGCTTGTCGAAATAGATCATCACGTTGCGGCAGAACAGCGCCAGGTACGGGCCGGCGACGTCGTAGCGCGGTTCCAGCAGGTTGAGCTGGCGGAACTCGAGCAGGTCGCGCAGCGCCGGCAGCACCCGGCAGTGGCCTTCGTTGGCGCCGCTGCCGCGCTGGAAATACTTGCGCTTGAGGGCGGGATCGAGGCTGGCGACGCGTTCCAGCGCGTAGACGCCGCGCGAGGCGGTGGCCAGCACCTGGGTGTCGACGTCGGTGGCCAGGATCCGCACCGGCGGGGTCAGCGTGCCGAACGCTTCGCAGGCGGTGATCGCCAGCGAGTAGGGCTCCTCGCCGGTGGACGAGGCGCAGGACCAGATCTTCAGCGGCGCCGCGCCGGAGTGCTTCTGCAACTCTTCGCGCAGCCGCTCGAAATGGTGCGGCTCGCGGAAGAACGAGGTCAGGTTGGTGGTCAGCGCATTGGTGAACGCCTCCCATTCGTCGCCGCCTTCGCGCTCCAGCCAGTCCAGGTAGTCGCGGAACGAGCGCAGGCCCAGCACGCGCAGGCGCCGCGACAGCCGGCCGTAGACCATGTCGCGCTTGGCCGGGGCCAGGGCGATGCCGGCCTTCTGGTAGATCAGGTCGCAGACCCGCTTGAAATCGCGGTCGCTGAAGTCGAAGTCGCGATTGTCGGAACCGGAGGAGGGCGAAGCGGGAGTCTGGATGGCCATGGTGCGCAGCGATGGTCGGTCAATCGGGTTATCGGCCGGGAACGGACGAAATTGACAGCCGGCAGTCAGGAAAGAGCGCCGGCGGTGGCCTGCGGGCTCAGAACTCCTGCCACTGGGCCTCGCTGGCGGCGGTGCTGGCGGGGCGCGGGCGCGCCGCCGCACGGGGCCTGGCGCGGGCCGGGGCCGG
>NZ_AQOI01000224.1:0-4360 GCF_000364665.1 Xanthomonas sp. SHU 199 | reverse complement strand
CGGGCGCGGCCTGTTGTGCCTGCACATTCGCGCACGTCGCCAGCAAGGCGATTGCCAGCATCGTGCGCAGGCGCCGGCCGTTCGGATCCGCTGTGTGCATGCTGTCCATGACGCCCGAGCTTACGGACGCGGCACGGCCATCTCTAGCGCATCGGCGCCGCCGTTCACGTCGCCGACAGCGGGCGCAGGCACAGCCAGATCGCGCACCAGTGCGCCAGCGCGCCGCCCAGCACGTGCGCATGCCAGATCGCGCGGTTGTAGAGCATCGACTTGCGCACGTAGAACGCCACGCCCACCGTGTAGATCGCCCCGCCGGCGGCGATCAGCCACAGCACCGGCGTATCCAGCCCGGCCACGATCGGCTTGACCGCCGCCATGCCCGCCCAGCCCAGCAGCAGATAGATCGCCACCCAGAAGCCCTTGGCGATGCCCGGCAGGAACAGCTTGGCGAACACCCCGAACAGCGCCACGCCCCACACCGCCAGGGTCATCGACCAGACCCAGGCGCCGGACAGCGCCAGCACGAAGAACGGCGTGTAGGAGCCGGCGATCATCACGAAGATGCCGGCGTGGTCGAGCTTGCGTAGCACCGGCTGGCGCTGCGGCGGGGCGAAGTTGTACGCCGCCGAGCAGGCGAACATGGTCAGCAGCCCCAGCGCGTAGATGCTGGTGGCCACGATCAGCGCGTCGTTGGCATGGGCGCGCCAGACCAGCAGCGCGCCGCCGACCACGGCCAGCAGCAGGCCGGCGGCATGCACGAGCAGATCGGCGCGGCGCGCGGCGGCGGTGCGGTAGTGCGGGGCTGGCGAGGAAGTCGATGCGGACAAGGCGATCTTCGGCACTCCGGGAAGCGGTGCCTTGGTGCTGGGGGACGCACAGGATACGCGCGTAGCGGCTGATCCCTGCATCGCCACGCGCAGCATCCTGCCAAGACGCGCTGGCGATTACCTACCGAGCGGATAGCGCGTGTCCAGATCGTCGAGTGCGCGCTTGTTTCCTGCCGGCGAAGGATGGCTATCGGCACCTTCGCGCTCCAGTGCCTGCTCCCATTGCCGCACTTGTTCCTTCAGCTTACGCGCATAGGTCTTGAGCTGGGACGGGGTGACGCCGCCCTGCTCCTGCCAAAAGGCGGCTTCGACCGACGTGCGGAACGTGCCATCCGCGTACACCCACAGAGCGCGACCGATGGTGCTGTCGTCGCCACTACGTTTGCCCAACGCCTGCGCGTCTGCGTCGACGCGGATAGTGCCGTGGATTTCGAACGCCAGCCGATGCGCATCGGCAAATGTCACCTTCAGATGCGCATGCAGGTTGCCGGAAGACGGCAGCGCCTTGGTGACATCCTTGATGTAGATGTTGGCGTCGACCGACGCCTTGTTGCTGAAGCCGTTATCCTGCAGAAATTCGGCGGTGACCATGGCATTCGCTCCTGAGTGTGTGAACGGGGTCCGTCATTGCACGACGGGTAGCGAAAGCCTCGCGCCTCGCGCGGAACACGGCCATCGGCACAAGCCTGATCTGCGTAGTACGCGCTGCCGAGGGCGTGTCATCGGCGCAGACGGCCGCTGTGTCGGTACAGACGCGCAGGGCCGGCACGCATCGCCAATAGGCTGCCGCATGCAGTGCGAACAGCGATGCGTTCCGCATGCAATCGCCCAGCCTGAATCCGCTCAGCCTGCCCGTCTCGCCTCGACGGCGCCCGTCTCATACCCTGAGACGCGATTTCGCTTCCCTGTTCCGCTTTGAGAGCCGTGCCGATGCCCGCCCACGCCCTAGCCCCGCGCACCGAGGACGCCGAGCGCGCCCTGTCCACCACCGACGGGCTGCCCTCGCGCGATGGCGCGCTGCTCAGCGCGCGGCTAGAGCGCCGCTACCACGACCGCATCACCGGCAGCTTCACCATCCCCGGCCAGGCCGGCCGCTACGCGCCGATCCCGGACGACGTGCCGCCGGCGCTGGCCGCGGCGTTGCGCGAACGCGGCATCGCGCAGCTGTACAGCCACCAGGCCGAGGCCTGGGACGCGGCGCAGCGCGGCGAGCACGTGGCCATCGTCACCCCCACCGCCTCGGGCAAGTCGCTGTGCTACACGCTGCCGGTGGTGGCCGCGGCGATGACCGCGCAGGCCAAGGCGCTGTACCTGTTCCCGACCAAGGCGCTGGCGCAGGACCAGGTGGCCGAGTTGCTGGACCTCAACCGTGCCGGCGACCTGGGGGTGAAGGCCTTCACCTTCGACGGCGACACCCCCGGCGATGCGCGCCAGGCGATCCGCCTGCACGGCGACATCGTGGTCAGCAACCCGGACATGCTGCACCAGGCGATCCTGCCGCATCACACCAAGTGGGCGCAGTTCTTCGAGAACCTGCGCTACGTGGTGATCGACGAGATCCACACCTACCGCGGCGTGTTCGGCAGCCACGTCGCCAACGTGCTGCGCCGGCTCAAGCGCATCTGCGCGTTCTACGGCGTCACGCCGCAGTTCATCCTGTGCTCGGCCACCATCGGCAACCCGCGCGCGCACGCAGAGGCCTTGATCGAGCAGCGCGTGCACGCGATCACCGACTCCGGCGCGCCCAGCGGCGACAAGCACGTGCTGCTGTGGAACCCGCCGGTGGTCAACGCCGACCTGGGCCTGCGCGCCTCGGCGCGCTCGCAGAGCAACCGCATCGCCCGCATCGCGATCAAGTCCGGGCTCAAGACCCTGGTGTTCGCGCAGACGCGGTTGATGGTGGAGGTGCTGACCAAGTACCTGAAGGACATCTTCGACCACGACCCGCGCAAGCCGCCGCGCATCCGCGCCTACCGCGGCGGCTACCTGCCCAGCGAGCGCCGCGAGGCCGAGCGGGCGATGCGCGCCGGCAGCATCGACGGCATCGTCTCCACCTCGGCGCTGGAGCTGGGCGTGGACATCGGCGCGCTGGACGTGGTGGTGCTCAACGGCTACCCCGGCAGCGTCGCCGCCACCTGGCAGCGCTTCGGCCGCGCCGGACGTCGCCAGCAGCCGGCGCTGGGCGTGCTGGTGGCCAGTTCGCAGCCGCTGGACCAGTACGTGGTGCGGCACCCGGACTTCTTCGCCGACGCCTCGCCGGAACACGCACGTATCGCCCCGGACCAGCCGCTGATCCTGTTCGACCACATCCGCTGCGCCGCGTTCGAGCTGACCTTCGTCGCCGGCGAGGCGTTCGGCCCGGTGGACCCGGCGGTGTTCCTGGAGGCGCTGGCCGAGAGCGAGGTGGTGCACCAGGAAGGCGACCGCTGGGAGTGGATCGCCGACAGCTACCCGGCCAACGCGGTGAGCCTGCGCTCGGTGGCCGACGGCAACTTCGTGGTGGTGGACAAGACCGACGGCAAGCAGCAGATCATCGCCGAGGTGGACTATTCGGCCGCCGCGCTGACCCTGTACGAAGGCGCCATCCACATGGTGCAGAGCACGCCCTATCAGGTGGAAAAGCTGGACTGGGAAGGCCGCAAGGCCTATGTCACCCGCACCCACGTGGACTACTACACCGACAGCATCGACTTCACCAAGCTCAAGGTGCTGGACCGCTTCGACGGCGGCGCGGCCGGGCGCGGCGACGCGCACCACGGCGAGGTGCACGTGGTGCGGCGCGTGGCCGGCTATAAGAAGATCCGCTACTACACCCACGAGAACATCGGCTACGGCCCGGTCAACCTGCCCGACCAGGAACTGCACACCACCGCGGTGTGGTGGCAGTTGCCGCAGGCCACCCTGCTCAAGGCGTTCGGCAGCAAGCAGGACGCGCTGGACGGTTTCCTGGGCGCGGCCTACGCGCTGCACGTGGTGGCGACGGTGGCGGTGATGGCCGACGCACGCGATCTGCAGCAGGCGGTGGGCGACGGCGACGGCGCCTGGTTCGCGGTGGCCGACGCCAAGGGCCGCGGCCAGTTGCGCGGTGGCGACAGCGGCGAGCCGGCCAGCGTCGAACTGCAGCAGTTCGTGCCCACCGTGTACCTGTACGACAACTTCCCCGGCGGCGTCGGCCTCAGCGAGCCGTTGTGGCGGCGCCAGGCCGAACTGGTGCAGCGCGCGCGCGAACTGGTGCAGGGCTGCGACTGCGTGGCCGGCTGTCCGGCCTGCGTCGGCCCGGTGCTGGCCGCGCAGGAGGAAAGCGCGACCACGCCGCGGGCGCTGGCGTTGCGCGTGCTGCGCCTGTTGCTCGACGGCGAGGACGACGCGGCGCTGGACGCGCACGGCGCAACCACGATCGCCATCGATGCCGATGCCGATGCCGATGCGCTGCCGGAGTGGAGCGCATGAGCATCAGCCTGGAGCGCCTGCGCGCGCTGCGCCGGCAGGCCGGCGACGCCAGCGCCGAGCGCGCGCCTGCGTCCTCCGGCAGC
>NZ_AQOI01000223.1:0-7607 GCF_000364665.1 Xanthomonas sp. SHU 199 | reverse complement strand
ACGTCGCGCCTGGCGCGCATGGGCACGTCGCTCCAGGCGCGCGCTGCGCGCCCGGTAGCGCGCACGCGCGGCCCAGGCATCGCGCAGGCGCTGCTGCGCGGCCAGCACCTGCGCGCGCAACTGCGGATGCGTCGGATCCAGGCGATCGTCCTCCGGATCGGTGCCGCGGTAGTCCATCAGGCCGCCGTCGATCGCGGCATCCAGATCGTCGTCCAGGATCCAGCGCAGCAACTGCAGCGGCGTGGCGGGAGCGGGGGCGTGCGACATCGTGCGCGGGCTCAGCGGTTGCGGAACTGCGGCGGGCGCCGCTCCAGGAAGGCGCGGGTGCCTTCGCGCATGTCCTCGCTGGAGAACAGCAGGCCGAACTGCGCGGTCTCGTATTCCAGCCCCTGTTCGATCGCACTTTCGCCACCGATCTGGATCGCGTCGAGGATGCCGCGCAGCGCCAGTGGCGCGGCGTCGGCCAGTTGCTGCGCCAACTGCAGCGTGGTCGCCTGCAGTTCGCCGGCGGCGACCACGCGGTTGACCAGGCCCAATTGCAGTGCGCGCGCCGCGTCGATCGGCGCGCCGAGCAGGCACAGTTCCAGCGCCGCGGCGCGGCCGACCAGCCGAAGCAGGCGCTGGGTGCCGCCGAAGCCGGGGATCAGCCCGAGATTGATCTCCGGCTGGCCCAGGCGCGCGCCTTCGGCGGCCACGCGCAGGTGGCAGGCCATCGCCAGTTCCAGCCCGCCGCCGAGGGCGAAACCGTTGACCATCGCCAGCACCGGCTTGGGCATGCGCTCGATCCGGCGCATCAGGCGCTGGCCCAGTTGCGAGAAATCGCGGCCCTGCACCGGTGTCAGTTCGTTCATCTCGGCGATGTCGGCGCCGGCCACGAAGGCTTTCTCGCCGGCGCCGGTCAGCACCACCACGCGGATCTGCGGGTCGTCCGCGGCCGCGGCGAAGGCCGCATCCAGCGCCTGCAAAACCTGGCGATTCAAGGCGTTGAGCTTGTCGGCTCGATTCACGGTGAGGATGCGGATCGCACCCTGGGTATCGGCGAGGACCGGCGTGCCGGACATGTGCATTCCTGGTTGTTAAAAAAAGGTAATGGGAACTCTGGGCGGGCCGCACCAGTCAGAGCAGCGTCGTCGGTAGCGGTTACGCGCCGCGGCGGCTATCCTAACGCGTCATCTCAGGCGGCACGGGCCGCCCTGTGCCACCACCCTGGAGAATTGTTTGATGAAGTTGCGTTCTATTGCGGTCGCTGTCGCGGCCCTCGCCCTGAGCGGCAATGCGTTCGCCCAGGACACCTCGTCCGAGAAGGGCAAGCTGAGCTATTACTTCGGCTACGACTACGGCAACAACCTTGCCGAACTCACCGGCCGCGGCGAGCAGCTCGATATCAATGCGGTGGTGAAGGGCTTGCAGGACGCCTACGCCAAGAAGCAGCCGGCGGTCAGCGCCGACCAACTGAAGCCGGCGGTTGAAGCGTTCCAGAAGCGCGAGCAGGCCCGCGCCCAGCAGGCCAAGGCCGACTACGAGAAGGCCGCTGCCGAGAACAAGACCAAGAGCGACCAGTTCATGGCCCAGAACAAGGCCAAGCCTGGCGTGCAGGTGCTGCCCAGCGGCGTGCAGTACCGCGTGATCGAGGCCGGCAAGGGTGCCAAGCCGACCCAGGCCAGCACCGTGCAGCTGGAAGTGGCCGGTCCGTACCCGTTCGGCCAGCGTCCGGCGCAGGCGCGTCCGGCGCAGCAGATCCCGGCGATCAAGGTCAGCGAAGTCGAGATGCAGGCCATGCGCGACACGCTGCTGCAGATGCCGGCCGGCTCCAAGTGGGAAGTGACCCTGCCGCCGGACAAGGCCTACGGTGCCGACCCGCGTACGCCGTTCCCGCCGAACGTGGCGGTGCAGTTCGAGATCAAGCTGGTCAGCGTCAAGTAAGCACGCTGGTTCAGTGCACGACGATTGCGCCGGCAGCGATGCCGGCGCAATTTTTTTGGGCAGGCGACGACGGCGCCGACGAATCGCGCTAGGCTGGCAAGGTGTCGAATCCGATGGATCCCGTTCCGCATGCCCTGCTCACGCCCTGCATCGGTCTCTGCCGTCTCGATGCGCAGGGCTATTGCGCCGGCTGCCTGCGCAGCGGCGATGAGATCGCACGCTGGCGCGGCATGAGCGACGCCGAACGCCGCCGCTACATGGACGAGGTCCTGCCGGGCCGCGGCTGGTCGTCGTCGCCGGGGCAGCGCCTGGCCGAACGCGCGCACCTGCTGCGCGCACTGCACCCGCTGCAGCAGCCGCCGGCGGGGCCGGGCTGGAACCACCACGAACTGCAGGATCTGCTGCCGGACGGCGCGCCGGTGGAAGCGGCGGTGCTGGCCGGCCTGGTGCCGCGCGCCGACGGCACCCATGTGCTGTTGACCCGGCGCACCGACAGCCTGCGTCACCACGGCGGCCAGGTCAGTTTTCCCGGCGGCCGCATCGAGGCCAGCGACGCCGATGCGGTGGCCGCGGCGCTGCGCGAGAGCGAGGAGGAGATCGCACTGGCGGCGTCGCAGGCCGAGCCATTGGGCTACCTGGATCCGTTCGTCACCATCAGCGGTTTCCGGGTGATGCCGGTGGTCGCGGCGATCGATCCGCGCTTCGTGCCGCAGCCGCATCCGGGCGAGGTGGCCGAGGTGTTCGAAGTGCCGCTGGCCTATCTGATGGCGCCGGACAACCTGCGCAGCATCGAGACCGATTACCGCGGACGCCCGCGCGTCGTGCTGGAGTACGGCTGGCCCGGCCAGCGGATCTGGGGCGCGACCGCGGCGATCCTGCTCAACCTGCGCCGCCGACTGGAGCAAGCCGCATGACCGCAACGTCCCCCGAATGGCACACCCTGGTCGAGGCGCCGACGCTGGCCGCCGCGCTCGACGATCCCGCGCTGCGCCTGGTCGATGCGCGGTTCGTGCCGGCGGCGCTGCTCGATCCTGCTGCGGCGGCGGCCGCGCGCGAAGCCTATGCGCAATCGCACCTGCCCGGCGCGGTCTACGCCGATCTGAACGCCGATCTGTCCGATCTCGGCCGTCCCGGCCTGGGCCGGCATCCGTTGCCGGACGACGCGGCGTTCGCGCGCACCCTGGGGCAGTGGGGCATCGGCCCGCAGCACCAGGTGGTGGTGTACGACGCTGGCGACGGCAGCATGGCTGCTGCCCGCCTGTGGTGGATGCTGGGCCTGCTCGGCCATCGTCGGGTCGCCGTGCTCGACGGCGGCCTGGCCGAATGGCGCCGGCTCGGCCTGCCGGAAACCGACGCGGCCTCCGCGCCGTCGCCGCTGCCGCCGTATCCGCAGGTCTTCGATGCGGCGCGCATCGTCTCCGCCGAGGAGGTCGCCGCACGCCTGCACGAGGCGCCGGGCTGGTTGCTGGATGCGCGCCCTGGCGAACGCTTCCGTGGCGAGGTGGAGCCGATCGACCCGCTGCCCGGGCACGTGCCCGGCGCGCTCAACCGGCCGCTGGCGCAGAACCTGCGCGACGGCCGCCTGCGCCCGGCGCAGGAACTGCGCGCGGAACTGCAGCCGCTGCTGCAGGGACGCGATCCGCGCGAGGTGGTGTTGATGTGCGGATCGGGCGTCACCGCCTGCCATCTGCTGCTGGCGCTGGAGCATGCCGGCCTGCACGGTGCGCGCGTTTACGCCGGCTCCTGGAGCGGCTGGATCGCCGATCCGGCACGGCCGCGCGCCATCGGCTAGGGCCGGCGCCGGTCCACACGGAACGCATGCACGATGGCACGCGACAGGGGCGGCACCATGCGCTGGCGTGAGGCCTGCGGGCTTGCGATGCTGCTGGGCCTGGCCGCCTGCGGCGACCGCCGCGCGTCGGCCGATGGCGCCGACGCCTCGCCACGCGCGCAATCTGCCACGCACTATCGCGAGGCGGTGCAGCGTGGCCGCGCGCAGCGCCTGGCGACGTTGCGCGCGCCGTCGGGCTGGTTGAGTTTCACCGGCTCCGGGCGTTTGCACAGCGGCCTGCACCGGGTCGGCAGCGCACCCGACAACGATGTGCAGTTGCCGGCCGGTCCGGCGCATCTGGGCGTGCTGCAGGTGGATCCGCAGGAGGGCGTGCAGTTCCAGCCCGCCGCGGACGCGACGGTGCAGGTGAACGGCCAGCCGTTCGCCGGCGGCCGCCTGGAGACCGACGCGGCGCACGACACCCAGACCCGCCTTGCGCTGGGGGCGCAGGAGTTCTACGTGGTGCGCACCGGCAACCTGTTCGGCTGGCGTTTCCGCGATCCGCAGGCGCCGGCGCGCGCGCGCTTCCGCAGCATCGATTACTTCCCGATCGATCCGCAGTGGCGCGTGGTGGCCGACTGGCATCCGGTGCCGGCGCCGCAGGCGATGGTGCTGCTCACCTCGATCGGCACGCCGCAGCCGCTGGCCCTGGTCGGCAGCGCTGAGTTCGTGCTGCGGGGGCGGCGCTACAAGCTGCAGATCCTGCGCGACGGCGCCAGCCAGCGCCTGTTCCTGCCGTTCTCCGATCGCACCAGTGGCCGCGAGAGCTATGGCGGCGCCCGCTATCTGTTCGTGCCGGCGCCGCAGGGCGACCGCATCGTGCTGGATTTCAACCTGGCGCAGAACCCGCCATGCGCGTTCACCCCGCACGTGGTGTGCCCGCTGGCGCCGGTCGGCAATCGCCTGGACGTGGCGGTGACCGCTGGGGAGAAGAACTACGTCGGCGCGCACTGAGCGCGTGGAAAATCGCGCAGGAGCGGCTTCAGCCGCGACCGGGCCGTTCCCGGTGAAGCCGGGGCGCGGCTGAAGCCGCTCCTGCGGGAGCCTGCGAATGCGACCCTGTCTGATACTCCATCGCGGCCCGAATCAGCCGTTCCAATCCACCGCCTCCAAGGCGGTCACACAGGCGGCGCATACGGCGCCAGCGCCACCGCCTCCAGCACCTGCGGCCAGGGAAAGCGCGGGCCCGGATCCAGCTTGCGCTGCACCTGCCGCGTCGGATCGTCGCTGGCCGGTTCCAGGCTGCGGTCCAGCGCGTCGTGTCCGGCGATGTGGCACAGCTGCGGCAGTTCCGCGCGCAACTGCTGCAGCAGCCGGATCAGCGCCTGCACTTGCGCCGGCGGGTAGTCCTCGCGCATCGCCTGGTGGCGCGAATCCAGCCACAGCGGATAGCGTCCGCGGTTGACCAGTTCGATGCCCAGCGACTGTGGGTTGTAGCCGCGCACGTGATGCGCGACGCGCTGCAGCGGCACATAACGATGCACGCTGCCGTCGCGGTCGATGTAGAAATGGCCGCTGTTGCCGGTGCCCGACGGATACAGCACGCGTTCGCCGTACAGGCGCGCGCTGGCCAGGTCCGGCAACTCGGTGCAGTGGATCACCGCCAGCGTGATGCTGTCCGGCGCGCGCTCCTGCAGCAGTCCGACGTAGGGCAGGGGCGCATCGTGGATTGGCAACGGTGAGGTGGGCGACATGCGCGGATGCTAGCATTCGCCGATGACCCTGAATTCCGAAAGCCCGCTGGCGACCCTGCTGGCCACACTGCCGCGCGCCGGACGCGTGGAATGGATCGGCCTGCGCCCGGCGCGCGACGTGCCGATGCACGAGGTCGACGCCGCTGAGGGGCAAACCGAGGGCGGCCTGCACGGCGACCGCTACGCCGGCCGCAACGGCAAGCGCGGCGTGACCCTGATCCAGGCCGAACACCTGCCGGCGATCGCCGCGCTGGCCGGCCATGCGGCGGTGGCGCCGGCGACCCTGCGGCGCAACGTGGTGGTGTCGGGCATTCCGCTGATCGCGCTGAAGGGGCGCCGCTTCCGCATCGGCGAGGTCGAACTGGAAGGCATCGCGCCGTGCGATCCGTGCTCGCGCATGGAGCAGGCGCTGGGGCCCGGCGGCTACAACGCCATGCGCGGCCACGGCGGCCTGTGCGCGCGCATCGTGCAGGGCGGCACGCTGCGGTTGGGCGATGCGGTGGTGGCGCTGTGAGCCGCGGTCACTGCATCCTTTCGCACGGTTTCGAGAGCGGGCCGGACGCGATCAAGGTGACCGCACTGGCCGAGGTCGCGGAGCGTCTGGGCTGGACCCATTCGCGCCCGGACTACACCGACCTGGACGCGCGCCGCGACATCAGCCCGCTCGGCGACGTGCCGACGCGTCTGCAGCGCCTGCTGGAGCTGGCGCAGGCGGCGGCGCAGCGCGGGCCGCTGGTGCTGGCCGGTTCCAGCCTCGGCGCCTATATCGCCGCGCAGGTGTCGCTGCACGTGCCGGTGCGCGGCCTGTTCCTAATGGTGCCGCCGACGCGGATGGGGCACATGCCGGCGCTGGATGCGGCACCGGTGCCGACCTCGGTGGTGCATGCCTGGCGCGACGAACTGATTCCCGCCAGTGAAGTGATCGCCTGGGCGCAGGCGCGTGCCGCGCGGCTGCTGCTGGTCGACGATACGCACCGCCTGGGCGAGCACGTGGCGACCTCGGCGCAGGCCTTCGCCGAGCTGCTGGAGCGCCTGTGAGCGCAGCCGACGACATGCTGTTGCGCGCCGAGCGGCCGGCCGACGCGGCGGCGATCGAGGCGCTGACCCTGGTCGCCTTCTTCCGCGTCGCGCACAGCCGCCACGACGAGCAGGACATCATCGAACGGCTGCGCGCGGACGGCGCGCTGACCCTGTCGCTGGTGATCGAGCACGAGGGCTACATCGTCGGCCACGTCGCGGTGTCGCCAGTGAGCCTGTCCGACGGCAGCCGCGGCTGGTACGGGCTGGGACCGCTGTCGGTGGGGCCGGGCCACCAGCGTCAGGGCCTGGGCACGCGGCTGGTGCGCGAGGCGCTGGCGCAGTTGCAGGCGCAGGGCGCGGCCGGGTGCGTGGTGCTGGGCGACCCGGCCTACTACGCGCGCTTCGGCTTCCATCCGGAACCCGGGCTGACGCTGCCGGGTGCGCCGGTGGAGGCCTTCCAGGCGTTGGCCTTCGGCGAGCGCCTGCCGCCGATGGCCGAGGTGGCCTACCACCCGGCGTTCCTGTCCGCGGCCTGAGCCAGCGCGCCACGCCGTGGCCCGTCGCGGCCGCGTTGCGTTAGCATCGTCCCGCGTCCACTCCGATCGAGGATCCACGCCGATGCGCCATTGATGCCGCCGTCTTCGCGACGGCCTTCGTCCCACCTGCCGAGCGATCGGCGGGCACGACCGGCATCCATGGAGGTTCCCATGACGCATCCGCTGCTTGCGCTGGACAGCGCGACCCATGTTCTGCCCGACGGCAGGATTCTGTTCTCCGATCTGCACTTCGCGCTCGATGCGCGCCGCACCGGTCTGGTCGGCCGCAACGGCGTCGGCAAGAGCGTGTTCGCACGCCTGCTCGCCGGCGAACTGACGCCCAGCGCCGGACGCTGCGTGCGCCACGGCCGCCTGCATTACGTGCCGCAGCAGATCGCGCCGGCGCCGCACGCCACCGTCGCCGACCTGGCCGGCGTGGGCGCGGCGTTGCGGGCGCTGGCACGGATCGAGGCCGGCAGTGCCGACGTGGCGGATTTCGACGCGCTGGGCGAGCGCTGGGACATCGCCCAGCGCCTGCAGGCGCAACTGCACGCGCACGACCTCGGCGCGCTGGAGCCGCACCGCCTGGCGGCCACGCTCAGC
>NZ_AQOI01000222.1:0-16084 GCF_000364665.1 Xanthomonas sp. SHU 199 | reverse complement strand
GTGGCCAAGATCATCAAGTAATGCCCTCCGGCGGCGCAGGCCGCCGGCTGGAATCGCCAGCGACCTCGGTCGCCGGCATCGCGAAGGGTCGGCGCAAGCCGGCCCTTCGTCGTTTTCGAGTGTGCGAAGGTTCTGGCGATTTGTTGGCGCGAGGTGTTGCGGAGGCGTGAAGTCGTCGCTATAATGCGCGGCTCGGCGTTCCTGGGTAGGGCGCCGGCAAGACAGCGAAAAGAGAGGCAGGACGCCGCTCGTGTTCGCAGGACCGGGAAGGTCGCGTCGCATGGAGCACTCAACAACCCTGGGTTGTTGACGCTGCTCTAGCTGCGCATTATACTTTTCCGTCTGGGCAGGCCGGGTCGACTGGTCTGCCCCAGTTTTTGGGGCGGAGGAATGCCCCCGCCGAGCCGGATGCTCTGCGGTACGACATCAGGAAACAACCGGGGCAGGTATCCCAGAGGCCTTGCCCGTCGCTCTTTTAACGAAGGAACCCACCGTCATGGCGGACCAAAAGATCCGGATTCGGCTGAAGGCGTTCGATCATCGTTTGATCGACCGTTCGGCCAGCGAGATCGTCGAGACGGCCAAGCGGACCGGCGCGCAAGTGCGTGGCCCGATCCCGCTGCCGACCAAGATCGAACGCTACACCATCCTCGTTTCCCCGCACGTCGACAAGGACGCGCGTGACCAGTACGAGACCCGCACGCACAAGCGCGTGCTCGACATCGTCGACCCCAACGACAAGACCGTGGACGCGCTGATGAAGCTCGAGCTCGCGGCTGGCGTCGATGTCCAGATCAAGTTGACCTGAGGACTACGACCATGACGAAGAAGTATTCGTTGGGCTTCGTGGGCCGCAAGGCCGGCATGAGCCGCGTCTTCACCGAAGACGGCCGCTCCATCCCGGTCACCCTGATCGAAGCGACCCCGAACCGCATCACCCAGCTCAAGACCGTCGAAGCCGACGGCTACAGCGCCGTGCAGATCACCGTGGGCGCCCGTCGCGCCGCGCTGGTCAACAAGCCGGCGTCCGGCCATTTCGCCAAGGCGAAGGTCGAAGCGGGTCGCGGCCTGTGGGAGTTCCGCGTCGAGGACGCGCAGCTGGGCGAGTTCGCCGTCGGCGGCGAAATCAAGGCGGACATCTTCGCCGTCGGCCAGAAGGTCGACGTCCAGGGCGTCACCAAGGGTAAGGGCTTCCAGGGCACCATCAAGCGGCACAACTTCCGCATGGGCGATGCCACCCACGGTAACTCGCTGTCGCATCGCGCGCCGGGTTCGCTGGGTCAGCGCCAGACCCCGGGTCGCGTTTTCCCGGGCAAGAAGATGTCCGGCCACATGGGCGCGGTGCAGCAGAGCACGCAGAATCTGGAAGTGGTCAAGGTCGACGTCGAGCGTGGCCTGATCGCCATTCGCGGCGCTGTGCCTGGCGCTGCCGGTGGCGACGTGATCGTGCGTCCGGCTAGCAAGGCATAAGGAGAGATGACGATGGAACTCGTTATCACGGGTAGCAACAACAAGGTCTCGGTCTCCGACGCCGTGTTCGGCCGCGATTTCAGCGAGGATCTGGTTCACCAGGTCGTCGTCGCCTATCGCAACGCCGGCCGTGCCGGCACCAAGGCGCAGAAGACGCGTTCGGAAGTCAACGGCACCACCAAGAAGTCGAAGAAGCAGAAGGGCGGTGGCGCTCGCCACGGCGCGCTGACCGCTCCGATCTTCGTCGGCGGTGGCGTGACCTTCGCGGCCAAGCCGCGCAGCTTCGAGCAGAAGGTCAACCGCAAGATGTACCGCGCAGCCATCTGCGCGATCCTCTCGGAACTGAACCGCCAGGGCCGCCTGATGGTCGTCGACGCGTTCGACGTCGAGGCCAGCAAGACCAAGGGCCTGGTCGAGAAGCTGAAGGGTCTGGAAGTGGGCAAGCGCCCGCTGATCGTGACCGAAGAAGCGTCCGAGCATCTGTACCTGTCCGCCCGCAACCTTCCCTACGTGGAAGTGCGCGACGTGCAGGGCCTGGATCCGGTGTCGCTGGTCGGGGCCGATACGGTCGTGATCACCGCCGATGCGGTCAAGAAGGTCGAGGAGTGGCTGGCATGAGCAGCAACGAAAAAATCTTCAGCGTGCTGCGCGCTCCGCGTGTCTCCGAAAAGACCGCGCGCCTGCAGGAACTCTCCAATCAGTACGTCTTCGAGATTTCGAACGAAGCCACCAAGGCCGATGTCAAGGCCGCGGTCGAGCAGCTGTTCGACGTCAAGGTCGAGTCGGTCAACGTGTTGAACGTCAAGGGCAAGAACAAGTCCTTCCGTTCGCGCAGTGGTCGTCGCGGCGATTGGCGCAAGGCGTACGTGCGTCTGGCCGAAGGCCAGTCCATCGACGTAACGGCCAAGGCCTGAGGTACATCCCATGCCATTGATGAAATTCAAGCCCACCTCCGCAGGCCGTCGTTCGGCCGTGCGCGTGGTCACGCCCGATCTGCACAAGGGCGCCCCGCACGCTGCACTGGTGGAAAAGCAGAGCAAGTCCGGTGGTCGTAACCACCACGGCCGCATCACCACCCGCCACGTCGGCGGTGGCCACAAGCAGCACTACCGCGTCATCGACTTCAAGCGCAACAAGGAAGGTATCCCGGCGCGCGTGGAGCGGATCGAATACGATCCCAACCGCACCGCCCATATCGCCCTGCTGTGCTACGCCGACGGCGAGCGCCGCTACATCATCGCGCCGAAGGGCCTGAAGGCCGGCGACCAAGTGATCGCCGGTTCGGATGCGCCGATCAAGACCGGCAACACCCTGCCGCTGCGCAACATCCCGGTCGGTACCACCGTCCACGGGATCGAGCTGAAGCCGGGCAAGGGCGCGCAGATCGCGCGTGCCGCCGGCGCCGCGGTGCAGCTGGTCGCGCGTGAAGGCATCTACGCCACCCTGCGTCTGCGCTCCGGCGAAATGCGCAAGGTGCCGTCCGAGTGCCGCGCCACCATCGGCGAAGTCGGCAACGACGAGCACAACCTCGAGAAGCTGGGCAAGGCGGGCGCCAAGCGTTGGCGCGGCGTGCGTCCGACCGTTCGCGGTGCGGCCATGAACCCGGTCGACCACCCGCACGGTGGTGGTGAGGCGAAGGCCGGTCAGGGTAATCCGCATCCGGTCACCCCGTGGGGTGTCCCGACCAAGGGTTACAAGACGCGCCATAACAAGCGCACCGAACAATTCATCGTCCGCGATCGTAGGGGCTAATCGACCATGGCACGTTCACTCAAGAAGGGCCCGTTCGTCGATCACCACCTCGTCAAGAAGGTGGAGGCCGCGGCCGGTAGCAAGCGTCCGATCAAGACCTGGTCGCGTCGCTCGATGATCCTGCCGGAGATGGTGGGTTTCACCATCGCCGTGCATAACGGCAAGAACCACGTTCCGGTGCTGGTCAACGAGAACATGGTCGGCCACAAGCTCGGCGAATTTGCCGTCACCCGGACCTTCAAGGGTCACGGTGGCGACAAGAAGTCGGGCCGGTAAGGAGAGATGACGATGGAAGCGAAAGCAATCCTGCGCACCGCGCGCATCTCCCCGCAGAAGGCCCGCCTGGTCGCCGACCAGGTCCGTGGTCTTTCCGCCGAGCGGGCGGTCAACCTGCTGAAGTTCTCGGACAAGAAGGCTGCCCACCTGATCAAGAAGGTGGTGGAGTCGGCGATCGCCAATGCCGAGAACAATCAAGGCGCGGATGTCGACGAGCTGAAGGTCAAGACCATCATGGTTGATGAAGGTCCGACCCTGAAGCGTTTCATGGCGCGGGCGAAAGGCCGCGGTACCCGCATCCTCAAGCGCACCAGCCACATCACTGTGGTTGTGGGCGCCGCCAAGTAAGCGGAAAGGAAAAGACGATGGGTCATAAAGTTCATCCGATCGGAATCCGCCTGGGTATCGCCAAGGACTGGAATTCCAAGTGGTACGCCAACAAGGCCGAGTTCGCCGGTTACCTGGCAGCCGACCTCAAGGTCCGCGAAATGCTGCGCAAGAAGCTGGCGCAGGCGGGCATCAGCAAGATCCTGATCGAGCGTCCGGCCAAGACCGCGCGCGTGACGATCCACACCGCCCGTCCGGGCGTGGTGATCGGCAAGCGCGGTGAGGACATCGAGAAGCTGCGCAAGGAAGTGAGCGAGATGATGGGCGTCCCCGCCCACATCAACGTCACCGAAGTGCGCAAGCCGGAGCTGGACGCGCAGCTGGTCGCCGAGTCGATCGCGCAGCAGCTGGAGCGTCGCATCATGTTCCGCCGCGCGATGAAGCGCTCGGTCGGCAACGCGATGCGCCTGGGTGCCCTGGGCATCAAGGTCAACGTCGCCGGCCGTCTGAACGGTGCGGAAATCGCCCGTTCCGAGTGGTACCGCGAGGGCCGCGTGCCGCTGCACACGCTGCGTGCCGACATCGACTACGGCTTCGCCGAAGCCAAGACGACCTACGGCATCATCGGCATCAAGGTCTGGATCTACAAGGGCGAGATCTTCGATTTCTCCCAGGTTGGCCAGGAAAAGCAGGACGATTCCCCGCGCAACGATCGTAACGATCGCGGCGACCGTGGCGACCGTCCGTCGCGTCCGGCCCGTGAAGCGAGGTAACGGCAATGTTGCAACCCAAGCGAACCAAATACCGCAAGATGCACAAGGGTCGTAACGACGGCCTGGCGTGGAGCGGAAACGCCGTCAGCTTCGGCGAGTACGGGCTGAAGGCCACGGCGCACGGTCAGCTGACCGCGCGCCAGATCGAAGCGGCGCGCCGCTCGATCAGCCGCTACGTCAAGCGCGGCGGCAAGATGTGGATCCGCGTGTTCCCGGACAAGCCGATTACCAAGAAGCCGATCGAAGTGCGAATGGGCTCCGGTAAGGGTAACGTCGAGTACTGGGTCGCGCAGATCCAGCCCGGTCGCATGATCTATGAAATCGAAGGCGTCGGCGAAGATGTCGCGCGCGAGGCGTTCCGCCTGGCCGCTGCCAAGCTTTCGGTGACCACCACCTTCGTGACCCGGACGGTACGCTGATGGACATCAAACAACTCCGCGAGAAGTCGGCCGACGATCTGAAGGCCCACCTGACCGATCTGCGCAAGGAGCAGTTCGCCCTGCGCATGCAGCAGGTCACCGGGCAGCTGCCGAAGACTCACGAAACCCGCCGGGTGCGCCGCGAGATCGCTCGCGTCAAGCACCTGCTCGGCAGCACGAAGTAAGGATGGCCGCGATGAGCGACAATAACGAAAGCAAGACGCTGCGCACGGTCGAAGGCCGTGTGGTCAGCAACAAGATGGACAAGACCGTCACCGTGCTGGTGGAGCGTCAGGTCAAGCATGCGCTGTACGGCAAGTACATCAAGCGCTCGACCAAGCTCCACGCCCACGACGCCGACAACGCCTGCAACGAAGGCGATGTCGTGCGCGTGACCGAGATTGCGCCGATGTCCAAGACCAAGAACTGGCGGGTGGTGGAAATCGTCACCCGCGCGGCCGAATAAGGGAGATCTGAATCATGATCCAGATGCAGAGCTACCTCGACGTCGCCGACAATTCCGGTGCCAAGGAAGTGATGTGCATCAAGGTGCTCGGCGGCTCCAAGCGCCGCTACGCGCACATTGGCGACATCATCAAGGTCACCGTCAAGGACGCGATCCCGCGCGGCAAGGTCAAGAAGGGCGAAGTCTACGACGCCGTCGTCGTGCGTACCCGCAAGGGTGTGCGTCGTCCGGACGGTTCGTTGATCCGCTTCGACGGCAACGCCGCGGTGTTGCTCAACAACAAGCAGGAGCCGATCGGCACGCGCATTTTCGGGCCTGTGACCCGCGAGCTGCGGTCCGAGAAGTTCATGAAGATCGTCTCGCTCGCTCCCGAAGTGCTGTGAGCGGAGGACATACACATGGCTAACCGTATCAAGAAGGGCGACCAGGTCGTCGTCACCACCGGCAAGGACAAGGGCAAGCAGGGCGAAGTCGTCCGCGTCGACGGCGACCGCGTGGTCGTCTCCAACGCGAACATCGTCAAGCGCCACACCAAGCCGAACCCGCAGGCGGGCGTCGCCGGCGGCGTGGTCGAGCGCGAAGCGTCGATCCATATTTCCAACGTTGCGATCCTCAACCCGGCCACGGGCAAGGGCGACCGCGTTGGCTTCAAGGTGCTGGAGGATGGACGCAAACTGCGTGTGTTCCGCTCCAGCGGTGAGGCGCTCGACGCCTGAGGAATGACACAATGACTTCCCGTCTCGAAAAGATCTACAAGGAAGAAGTGGTACCGGCTCTGATGAAGAAGTTCGGTTACACCAATCCGATGGAAGTGCCGAAGCTGGTCAAGGTCACGCTGAACATGGGCGTGGGCGAGGCCGCGACGAACAAGAAGATCCTGGAAAACGCCGTCGCCGACATGGCCAAGGTCTCCGGCCAGAAGCCGGTGGTGACCAAGTCGCGCATCTCGGTGGCGTCGTTCAAGATCCGCGATGGTTGGCCGATCGGCTGCAAGACCACGCTGCGTCGCGCCAAGATGTACGAGTTCCTGGACCGCCTGATCAACATCTCGCTGCCGCGCGTGCGCGACTTCCGTGGTGTCTCGGGTCGTTCGTTCGACGGCCGCGGCAACTTCAACATGGGCGTGAAGGAGCAGATCATCTTCCCGGAAATCGACTTCGACGCCGTCGACGCGATCCGCGGTATGGATATCGCCATCACCACCACCGCCAAGACCGACGCCGAAGCCAAGGCGCTGCTCGAAGCGTTCAAGTTCCCGTTCCGTAACTGATTGACAGCCGGGATTCGGGATTCGGGATTCGGGATGGAAGGGCGCTGCGCCCGTCACATCCCGGGTTCTGGAAATCTCCAATCCCCACTCTCGAATCCCGAGGATTTACAGATGGCAAAGACCTCCATGGTCAACCGCGACATCAAGCGCAAGAAGCTGGCGAAGAAGTTCGCCGACAAGCGTGATGCGCTGAAGAAGATCATCGCCTCCGGCACCGCCTCGTACGACGAGAAGGCCGAGGCCGTGACCAAGCTGCAGAAGCTGCCGCGCGATTCGTCGCCGAGCCGCCAGCGGACCCGTTGCGAACTGTCCGGCCGCCCGCGTGGCGTCTACGGCAAGTTCGGCCTGGGCCGCAACATGCTGCGCAAGGCGACCATGAACGGCGACGTTCCGGGCCTGCGCAAGGCCAGCTGGTAATGCCAGCGGCGCCGGTCCCGTTCGCGGGGCCGGGCAGGGCGGTCTAGCCGCCCGCGTGTCGTTCAGACAACGAGTCCGACGCAAGTCGGACTTTTTGTCGTATACTCCCGCTCCTTGCCTCGCGGCAGGGACGGGTATGGCAGCCGCCGCGGGTTCCTCCGGCGGTTGCGCGCTTCACCCCCTGCGTCATTCCACCGCTCCACCACACAAGATTTTCGCGAAAGCGGATATCGGTGCACTCAAAGGTAGACACCATGAGCATGACTGATCCCATCGCCGACCTGCTGGTCCGCATCAAGAATGCGGCCGCGGTTGGCAAGCCGACGGTGAAGATGCCGTCCTCCAAGATCAAGGTTGCGATCGCGGAAGTGCTGAAGGCCGAAGGCTATATCAGCGATCTGCGCGTCAACGCGATCGAGAACAACAAGTCCGAACTGGAAATCGTGCTGAAGTATTTCGAGGGCCGTCCGGTCATCGATACGCTCAAGCGCGTTTCGCGTTCGGGTCTGCGCCAGTATCGCGGCAAGACCGAGCTGCCGAAGGTTCTCGGCGGTCTGGGCGTTGCCATCATTTCCACGTCCAAGGGCATCATGACCGATGCGCAGGCCCGTCAGGCCGGCGTCGGTGGCGAAGTCCTGTGCTTCGTGGCCTAAGGGAAGGAGCACTCACATGTCCCGCGTAGCCAAGAAGCCGATCTCCCTCCCGAAGGGCGTCGAACTCACCGTCCAGGCCGATCAGGTCAGCGTCAAGGGCCCGAAGGGCACGCTGTCGCTGCCGAAGCCGGCCGGCGTCGAAATCAAGCAGGAAAACGGTGTCGCCACGCTGTCGGCGAACGATCCGTCGCACATCGCCATCACCGGCACCGTTCGCGCCATCCTGGCGAACATGGTGCAGGGCGTGTCCGCGGGCTTCGAGCGCAAGCTCGAGCTGGTGGGCGTCGGCTACCGTGCCACGATGCAGGGCAAGGACCTGAGCCTTGCGCTCGGTTTCTCGCACCCGATCGTGTTCAGCGCGCCGGAAGGCATCACCCTGGCCGCTCCGACCCAGACCGAGATCCTGGTGCAGGGCGCCGACAAGCAGCGCGTCGGCGAAGTCGCCGCCAAGATCCGCGGTTTCCGTCCGCCGGAGCCCTACAAGGGCAAGGGTGTGAAGTACGCCGGTGAAGCCATCATTCGCAAGGAAGCCAAGAAGGCCTAAGGCAGGTCCTTCTGCGAGGAGCCCGGCCATCGATGGCCGGACTCTCCACTGCAAAAGCCTGTTCCCCTTCAGCTTTCCTAGGACACATACCATGAGCATCAACAAGAACATCGCCCGCCTGCGTCGCGCCAAGTCGACCCGCGCCCACATCCGCGAGCTCGGCGTCGCCCGCCTGTCGGTGCTGCGCACCGGCCAGCACCTGTACGCGCAGGTCTTCACCGCCGACGGCTCCAAGGTCCTCGCCGCGGCGAACACCCTGCAGGCCGACGTCAAGGACGGCCTGAAGAACGGCAAGAACAGCGACGCCGCCGCCAAGGTCGGCAAGCTGATCGCCGAGCGCGCCAAGGCCGCGGGCGTCGAGAAGGTCGCCTTCGACCGCTCGGGCTACCGCTACCACGGCCGCATCAAGGCGCTGGCCGACGCCGCGCGCGAAGGCGGCCTGCAGTTCTGATCCTTGCGGGCGCGGCGAAGCCGCGCCCGTCCCGCCGATGCGGGCTGCATCGGACCTTGGCGCGCCTTCTGCGCGCGTCCGGGGAACACGGCTCCAGACCACAACCACAAGCGGCAACGAAGCCGTAAATCTTTTCCTCTATCAAGGACATCACAATGGCTGAAGAACAGCGTGCACCGCGGGGTCGTGATCGCGACCGCAACCGCGAAGAGAAAGTCGACGACGGCATGATTGAGAAGCTGGTCGCGGTCAACCGCGTCAGCAAGACGGTCAAGGGCGGTCGCCAGTTCACCTTCACCGCGCTGACCGTGGTCGGCGACGGCAACGGCAAGATCGGCTTCGGTTACGGCAAGGCGCGCGAAGTGCCGGTCGCGATCCAGAAGTCGATGGAGTATGCGCGCAAGGGCATGCTCAACATCGATCTGAACAACGGCACCCTGTGGCACCCGGTGAAGTCCGGCCACGGCGCGGCGCGCGTGTTCATGATGCCGGCCTCGGAAGGTACCGGCGTGATCGCCGGCGGTGCCATGCGCGCCGTGCTGGAAGCGGTGGGCGTGAAGAACGTGCTGGCCAAGGCCGTCGGTTCGCGCAACCCGATCAACCTGGTGCGCGCCACCCTGCGCGGCCTGGAAGACATGCAGTCGCCGGCCCGCATCGCGGCCAAGCGCGGCAAGAAGGTGGAGGATCTGACCCATGGCTAATGAATCCACCAAGACCGTCAAGGTGCGCCTGGTGCGCGGCCTGCGTGGTACCCAGTCGCGTCACCGCCTGTCGGTGCGTGCCCTGGGCCTGAACAAGCTCAACGATGTGCGCGAACTGAAGGACAGCCCGCAAGTGCGCGGCCTGATCAACAAGGTTCAGTACCTCGTCCAGGTTGAGGAGTAATCGACCATGACTTTGCATCTGAATGATCTGAAGCCCGCGCCGGGCGCGCGTACCGAGCGCACCCGCGTCGGTCGCGGCATCGGTTCCGGCCTCGGCAAGACCGCCGGCCGCGGCCACAAGGGTTCGTTCGCGCGCAAGGGCGGCGGCAAGATCAAGGCTGGCTTCGAAGGCGGCCAGACCCCCATGCAGCGCCGTCTGCCGAAGATCGGCTTCCGTTCGAAGATGGCCAAGGACACCGCCGAAGTGCTGTCCTACCAGCTCGACAACCTGCCGGCTGGCGAGATCGATTTCGCTGCGCTGCGCGCCGCGAAGCTGGTCCCGAGCACCGCGAAGAAGGCCAAGGTGGTCCTGAAGGGCGAACTGACCAAGAAGTTCGTGCTGAAGGGCGTTGCGGCGACCGCCGGTGCCAAGGCGGCAATCGAAGCTGCCGGCGGCAGCGTGCAGGAGTAACACGCAGATGGCGCAGGCTGGCATGGGTAACCTCGGCGGCGGGCTCGGCAAGTTCACGGAACTTCGCCAGCGCCTGTTGTTCGTTCTCGGCGCATTGATCGTCTATCGCATCGGCTGCTACGTGCCGGTGCCGGGCGTCAATCCCGAAGCCATGCTTGCGCTGATGCAGGCGCAGGGCGGCGGCATCGTGGACATGTTCAACATGTTCTCGGGCGGCGCCCTGCACCGTTTCAGCATCTTCGCGCTGAACGTGATGCCGTACATTTCGGCATCGATCGTGATCCAGCTGGCCACGCACATCTTTCCGTCGCTGAAGGCGATGCAGAAGGAGGGCGAGTCGGGCCGGCGCAAGATCACCCAGTATTCGCGCATCGGCGCGGTGCTGCTGGCGGTGGTGCAGGGCGGCAGTATCGCCTTGGCGCTGCAGAACCAGACCGCACCGGGCGGCGCGCCGGTCGTCTACGCTCCCGGCATGGGCTTCGTGCTCACCGCGGTGATCGCGCTGACCGCTGGCACCATCTTCCTGATGTGGGTCGGCGAGCAGGTGACCGAGCGCGGCATCGGCAACGGCGTCTCGCTGATCATCTTCGCCGGCATCGTCGCCGGCCTGCCGGCGGCGGCGATCCAGACCGTGGAAGCCTACCGCGACGGCAACATGAGCTTCATCTCGCTGTTGCTGATCGTCCTGACGATCCTCGCCTTCACCCTGTTCGTGGTGTTCGTCGAGCGCGGACAACGGCGGATCACGGTGAACTACGCGCGTCGCCAGGGCGGTCGCAACGCGTACATGAATCAGACCTCGTTCCTGCCGCTGAAGCTCAACATGGCCGGCGTGATTCCGCCGATCTTCGCCTCGAGCATCCTCGCCTTCCCGGCGACGCTGTCGATGTGGTCGGGCCAGGCCGCTTCCAACAGCACGTTCGGTATGTGGCTGCAGCGCATCGCCAACGCGCTGGGCCCGGGCGAGCCGGTACACATGATCGTGTTCGCTGCGCTGATCATCGGCTTCGCGTTCTTCTATACCGCGCTGGTGTTCAACTCGCAGGAAACCGCGGACAACCTGAAGAAGTCCGGCGCGCTGATTCCGGGCATCCGGCCCGGCAAGGCCACCGCCGACTATGTCGACGGCGTGCTGACCCGCCTGACCGCGGCCGGCTCGGTGTACCTGGTGATCGTGTGCCTGCTGCCGGAAGTGATGCGTGCCCAGCTCGGCACCTCGTTCCACTTCGGCGGCACCTCGCTGCTGATCGCGGTCGTGGTGGTGATGGACTTCATTGCGCAGATCCAGGCGCACCTGATGTCGCACCAGTACGAGAGCCTGTTGAAGAAGGCCAACCTCAAGGGCGGCTCGCGCGGCGGCGGTTTTGCCCGCGGTTGATTGCTATACTGTTTGAATCCTTCCGCGAAGACGCCCCCGGCTCCCGGGCGCAGTCTTCCGACTTGAAGGGCGGCCCGTGCAGCGGTCTCGTGCGCGGGTGAGACGTGGTGGTCCTGCGCTGGAGTAGCGCGGGCGGCAAGGTGGATACATCGCCTCGCCAACGACGTCCGGCGCCGGAGCATGGGCACACTCCCCATGCCGGGCTTGCGGAACCTTGCGGTTCCGCGGGCTTCCATGTAACCCGAGACCTTGCTAGACTTACAAGTTCACTTTTTGATCCATCCTGCCGGATGGCGCCGTGGTGCGCCGTCGGGCCATCACTCAGTTGGAGAACCGCGTCATGGCGCGTATTGCAGGCGTCAACCTGCCAGCCCAGAAGCACGTCTGGGTCGGGTTGCAAAGCATCTACGGCATCGGCCGTACCCGTTCGAAGAAGGTCTGCGAAGCCGCAGGCGTGACCTCGACCACCAAGATCCGCGACCTGTCCGAGCCGGAAATCGAGCGCCTGCGTCTCGAAGTCGGCAAGTACATCGTCGAAGGCGACCTGCGTCGCGAAATCGGCATCGCCATCAAGCGACTGATGGACCTGGGCTGCTACCGCGGCCTGCGTCACCGTCGTGGCCTGCCCCTGCGCGGTCAGCGCACCCGTACCAACGCCCGCACCCGCAAGGGTCCGCGCAAGGCGATCAAGAAGTAAGGGACCGACATGGCTAAGCCCGCAGCAGCAAAGACCAAGAAGAAGATCAAGCGCGTCGTCACCGACGGCGTCGCCCACGTCCACGCTTCGTTCAACAACACCATCGTGACCATCACCGACCGTCAGGGCAATGCGTTGTCCTGGGCGACCTCCGGTGGCGCCGGTTTCCGCGGTTCGCGCAAGTCCACGCCGTTCGCGGCGCAGGTGGCCGCCGAGAAGGCCGGGCGCGCTGCGCTCGACTACGGCGTGAAGTCGCTGGAAGTGCGCATCAAGGGCCCGGGTCCGGGTCGCGAGTCCGCCGTCCGTTCGTTGAACAACGTCGGATACAAGATCACCAACATCATCGACGTGACGCCGATCCCGCACAACGGGTGCCGTCCGCCGAAGAAGCGTCGCGTCTAAAGGAGCGATAAGAAATGGCTCGTTATATCGGTCCTACCTGTAAGCTCGCGCGCCGCGAAGGCGCCGATCTTTCCCTCAAGAGCCCGGCGCGTGCGCTGGACTCCAAGTGCAAGCTGGAGCAGAAGCCCGGCCAGCACGGCGCGACCGCCCGCAAGGGCAAGCTGTCCGACTACGCCACCCAGCTGCGCGAGAAGCAGAAGGTCAAGCGTATCTACGGTCTGCTGGAGCGTCAGTTCCGCAACTACTACAAGAAGGCCTCGACCAAGAAGGGCAACACCGGCGAAAACCTGCTGCAGCTGCTGGAAACCCGCCTGGACAACGTCGTCTACCGCATGGGCTTCGCCGTCACCCGTCCGGCCGCGCGCCAGCTGGTGTCGCACCGTGGCGTGCTGGTGAACGGCAAGTCGGTGAACCTGGCCTCGTACCAGGTCAAAGCCGGCGACGCGATCGCCCTGTCGGAAAAGGCGCAGAAGCAGCTTCGCGTGCAGGAAGCGCTGACCGTTGCCGAAACGCACGACCTGAACCCGTCGTGGGTCGAGGTCGATTCGAAGAAGTTCAGCGGCATCTTCAAGGCCGTGCCGGACCGTGCGGACCTGCCTGCCGACATCAACGAAGCGCTGATCGTCGAGTTGTATTCGAAGTAATCACATCGGAGAGCCTCCGGTCCACGGAGGCTCGTCAGGAGAACCCGCAACATGACGGTTACCGCCAACCAGGTTCTGCGCCCGCGTGGGCCGCAGATCGAACGCCTTACCGACAACCGCGCCAAGGTCGTGATCGAGCCCTTGGAGCGCGGGTATGGGCATACGCTGGGCAACGCCCTGCGTCGCGTGCTGCTGTCCTCGATTCCCGGCTTCGCGATCACCGAAGTCGAGATCGACGGCGTGCTGCACGAGTACACCACGGTCGAAGGGCTGCAGGAGGACGTGCTGGAAGTCCTGCTGAACCTCAAGGACGTGGCCATCCGCATGCATACCGGTGACAGCGCCACGCTGTCGCTGTCCAAGCAGGGTCCGGGCACGGTCACTGCCGCCGACATCAAGACCGACCACAACGTCGAGATCCTCAACAACGACCACGTGATCTGCCACCTGACCAAGGACACGGCGATCAACATGCGTCTGAAGATCGAGCGTGGCTTCGGCTATCAGCCGGCCGCCGCGCGCCGCCGTCCGGACGAAGAGACCCGCACCATCGGTCGCCTGGTCCTGGACGCCTCGTTCTCGCCGGTGCGCCGCGTCGCTTACGCGGTCGAATCGGCCCGCGTCGAGCAGCGTACCGACCTGGACAAGCTGGTCCTGGACATCGAAACCAACGGCACGATCGATGCCGAGGAAGCCGTGCGCACCGCCGCCGACATCCTCAGCGACCAGCTGTCGGTGTTCGGCGACTTCACCCATCGCGACCGTGGCGCGGCCAAGCCGGCCAGCAACGGCGTGGATCCGGTGCTGCTGCGTCCGATCGACGATCTGGAACTGACCGTGCGGTCGGCCAACTGCCTGAAGGCCGAGAGCATCTACTACATCGGCGATCTGATCCAGAAGACCGAAGTCGAGCTGCTCAAGACCCCGAACCTGGGCAAGAAGTCGCTCACCGAGATCAAGGAAGTGCTGGCCCAGCGTGGCCTGTCGCTTGGCATGAAGCTGGAGAACTGGCCGCCGGCCGGCGTCGCCCAGCACGGCATGCTCGGCTGAGTTTTGCGCATCCGGCCGGTGCCGCAAGGCATCGGCCGTGTGTCGTTCGCTTCATCCGCATCACCACGTCGACGGGTCGCCAAGCCCGCGGCGTCGCCCGGTCAGGGACGGCCGGCACGGACCATCCGCAGTCCACTTTCAACGCCAGGACGGCGACAGCGATCTCCAACAGTCACACTCTTCCATAGGAATCCCAACCCATGCGTCACCAAAAATCCGGCCGCAAGTTCAGCCGCACCAGCGCCCACCGCGAAGCGATGTTCAAGAACATGGCGGCGTCGCTGATCAAGCACGAGCTGATCAAGACCACCCTGCCGAAGGCCAAGGAACTGCGCCGCGTCGCCGAGCCGCTGATCACCCTGGCCAAGGTCGACAACGTCGCCAACCGCCGCCTGGCGTTCGCCCGCCTGCGCGACAAGGAAGCGGTCGGCACCCTGTTCACCACGCTGGGCCCGCGCTACCAGGCGCGCCCGGGTGGCTACCTGCGCATCCTCAAGTGCGGCTTCCGTGCCGGCGACAACGCGCCGATGGCGTACGTCGAGCTGGTCGATCGCCCGGCCGTGGCCGAGGAAGTGGCCGAGTAATCGGTTCGCACCTGCAGCATCAAGAAGCCCGGCATGTCCGGGCTTTTTGTTTTTGGGGGATCGCGGAGTCGGGCTTGGGGACGGGGAGAGCGCGGTCGCGGCGCGGGCTGGGGCGGCGGACAGCGCCATGACACATGGTGATGGAGCGCACGATCGCGGATAATGCGTGGATCGTCGATGCGAGTTCGAGTCCGATGAATCCGTTACGTTGGGGTTTCCGCGCGCAGTTCCTGCTCGGCTTTCTGATCTGTGCCGGCCTGCTGGGCTATGCGATCTTCGTGCAGCTGCAGCTGGGCATCGAGCCGTGCCCGCTGTGTATCTTCCAGCGCATCGCGTTCGCCGCACTGGGCCTGCTGTTCCTGCTCGGTGCCCTGCACGGGCCGCGCAGCGCCGGCGGGCGCAAGATTTATGGCGTCCTGGCGTTCCTGGCCGCGCTCGTGGGCGCCGGCATCTCCACCAAGCATGTCTCGGTGCAGCTGTTCCCGGACCCGATGGCGTCCTGCGGCCCGCCGCTGAGTTTCCTGCGCGAGACCATGGGGCCGTTCGAGGTGCTGCGCCGGGTGCTGACCGGAACCGGCGACTGCGGCAACATCGACTGGCGCTTCCTCGGCCTGTCGATGCCGATGTGGTGCCTGATCTGCTTCGCGTTGCTGGCGGTGTTCTCGCTGTATGCCGGGTTCAAGAGCCGCAAGCGCACGCTGATCTGACCGTCTTGCCGCTGCGTCGGTCGCCTGGTCTGATGGCGACCGTCGGCAACCCGCTGGGCGCTGCTGCAGCCGTCGCGGGCAGCCGCTGACGCGCACCGACCTTGCCCATCCTGTCCGTCCGGCGCCCCCGTTTTTTGTGCAGTGCCGGTCTGTCGGTCAGCGCGACGCGCTGGCCGGCGCCCGCGCTCCGTCGGCCTGCGGAACCACCTGAGCGAGGAATGCCGCCACCGGCCTGGCCCAGACCGACGGATCGGCCTGGGCGAAGGTCTTGTGGCCGTCGTCGCCGAATGGCGGCAGATCGACGAAGGTCACCGGCGGGGTCGAGCCCGCGCGGTAGGCCTCGTACATGCGATGCGCCAGGTCGCGCCGGAAGAAGTGATCGTTCTCGGCGTACAGCCATAGCTGGGGCAGCATATTCGCCGCGCCCAGCGTCTTCTCCGCCTCGACCAGGCGGTCCTCGCCGGCGCAG
>NZ_AQOI01000221.1:0-11799 GCF_000364665.1 Xanthomonas sp. SHU 199 | reverse complement strand
GCTGCCGCGCCCGCCGGCGAAGCTGATCACGCCACGCACGCCGGATGGCGGCGCATCGGCCAGCGCCACCGCGCCGAGGCCGCCGGCGGACTGGCCGACCACGACGATGCGCTGCGGGTCCGCGCCGGGCAGGCGTGCGGCGGCGTCGACGATCGCCGCCTCGGCCGCCGCGATCTTGTGCCCGGCGACGACGAAATCGACGTCGTGGCAGTTGCCCGCGCCTTCCAGGTAGCTGCCGCTGGAACCGCCGTAGCCAGGCCGCAAGGCCAGCACCACCATGTAGCCGCGGGCGGCGAACCAGCGCGCGGCGCGGGCGAAACCAAGCCGGGTGTCGGCGAGCTTGCGCTTGTCCGCCGGTGTGCCGTGATGGATGACGATCAGCGGGAACGGGCCGGGGCCTGTCGGTCGATACACGCGCGCGGCGAGATCGTAGTCGACGCCTTGCACGACCACCGGCATTCGGAAGTCGGTGACGCGTTCGGCGTGCGCCGGCGGCGGTGCGGCGAGGGTGAGGATGGCGGCCGCGAGGGCGGCGGCGAACAGATGTCGACGCATGGGTGGCACCTGCCTGGACGGATGCGTGGCAACGCGTCGTGGCGGTCCGGGCGCGGGGATGCCGCTGTGGGGCGCCTCCCTCGGGCGGGGCGACGCCATGGCCACGACGCGGCACATGGTGCCACTGTAGTGCCGGACGGGCCACGGCGTGTCGCCGGACCCGTCACCTGCGGCTGAACGCGCGGCCTGCGGCGTGCCGGGTGGCACGCCGCAGGCCGTCGCCGTGGCTGGCTCAGAAGTCCTGCTGCAGGCTCAGGTAGACGCCGCGGCGCGGCGCCCATTGCGGCGCGAACACACCGATGCCGCCGCCGTCGCGCAACTGGTAGTGGCGGTCGAGCACGTTGAGAACGGCCAACTGCGCGTGCAGCGGGTGGCTGCTGGCCAGGGCGAAGTCGTGGCCGGCGCTGAGGTTGAGCTGGAAGTAGGCCGGCAGCTCGCCGCCGTTGGGCACGCCGTCGGCGTCGGTGCGCAGGCCGCTGCCGAACAGGTAGTCGGCGCCGATGCGGCTGTCGTCGGCCAGGGCGTAGTTGATGCCGCCGGAGGAGGTCAGCTTCTGGTCGTGGTCCAGGTGGATCCAGTGGTCGTAGGCGTAGGCCAGCGCATCCGGGTCGAAGTTGTACAGGCTGGTCATCACCCGCTTGCCCATGGCCTTGCTGTAGGCCGCGTTGAAGTAGGCGTTGATCGGGCCGTTGCTGTAGTCGGTGCTGAACTCGGCGCCGCGGATGCGGCCGTAGCGGTAGTTGAAGGTGGAGTAGACGTAGGCGGCGCCGAACTGGCCTTCGTCCTGCAGGCGGTCGGCCTTGCGGTAGTAGGTGTCCAGGCCCAGGGTCAGGTGGTCGCCGACCATCTGCGAGATGCCCAGGTCGTAGTAGTCGCTGCGCTCGCTAAACGGCTTGGTCGGGCCACCCGCCGCCGACTGCTGGTTGGTGGTGCCGTCGTACAGGGCGATGTCGCTGGTGGAGATCAGCTCGGTGGCCGGCGGGGTGAAGTAGCGCGCATAGCCGGCGTGCAGGGTGGTGCTGTCGCTGGCGTGCCAGACCACGCCCAGGCGCGGGCTGAGCTGGCCCTCGGTGGTGCCGAACGCCTTGTAGCGGTCGCCGCGCACGCCGTAGTTGATGGTCCAGGCGTCGCTCGGCTGCCATTCGTCCTGCAGGTAGACCGCGTAGGTGCTGGCGTGGAAGCGGCTGCTGTCGGGGATGAACAACGGCACGTCGCTGCTCTGGCTGCCGTCGTCGTTGGCCGGGAACACATAGGCGTTGTTGCTGGCGTTGGCGTGTTCGAAGTTGCCGTACACGCCGTAGCGCAGGGTGTGGGTGCTGCCCCACGGCGTGGAGAAGTCGGCCTGCAGGGTGCTGGCGCGGTTGGCGCGCTGCACCTGCGAGGCGATGCCGTTGAAGATCAGGTCGCCGGCGATGTCCGGGGAGAAGGCGACGCTGCTGTAGCGCTGGCCGGCCGACAGCTGGTAGCTGGTGTCGCCGAGCGCGCCCTGCAGCACCAGGGTGCCGAAGCGGGTGTTCTCGCGCTGGTTCTCGTCGAGCTGGGAGGAATCGAAGGTACTGGTGCCCTGGTAGGTGAAGGCCGGCGTCTGCCCCGGGTTGTTGGGGATCTGGAAGCGGTTGTTGGCGTAGCCGACCAGCAGGCTGAGCCGGGTGTTCTCGTTCAGCAGATAGCTGAGGTCGGCGAAGCCCTTGCCCTGGTGGGTCTTGTCGTGGATCGGGTTGTCGCTGTCGGTCGGGTTCTCCATGCCGATGCGGTTCTGCAGGTAGTTGCCGCTGGCGAACCAGCTGAAGCGGCCGTCGCTGCCCCACCACGAGGCGTTGGGGTTGAGCGTGCCGTAGGAGCCGCCGGTGATGCCGACGCTGCCGCCGTTGCCCAGTTCCACGCCGTTCTTGGTGGTGATGTCGACCACCGCCGCGGTGCGGTCGCCGAACTGCGCCGGCAACGCGCCGTCGAGCAGGCGGATGTTCTTGATCGTGCGCGGATCCAGGGTCTGGCCGAAGCCGGAGATGGATTCGGGGATCATCACGCCGTTGATGCGGTACTGCAGGTTGGCGTGGTCGCCGCGCACATGGATGCCGCCATAGGAATCCTGGACCACGCCCGGCGCCTGCAGCAGCACCTGGTTGAGCGGGGTGGAAGCGCCCAGCGGCAGGCGCGCGATGTCCTCGGCGCTGATCGCGTACTGACTGCTGCCGATGTCCGGCGACAGCGCGTTGCGCGCAGCTTCCAGCTTGGCGGTGACGGTGACCGGATCGAGATCGACGGTCGGCTCGGCGGCAGCGGTGCTGTCGGCGGCGGTATCCGCAGCGAGGGCGAGGCCGGGGGCGACCAGGAGGATCAGGGCGATGGCGGAGGAGAGGGGGCGACGTGTCATGGCGAGGTGGACCGAATGGAAAGGAATTGTTACTTAATAACAGTGTGCTTTCGCAAAAACGCCGGCGTAGGCCGGAAGTCATGGTGGCGTCGCGATGTTGCTTGCCGTTCATGTCCTGGCGCTGCCAGCGTGACCGGTATGCGGCGCTATGCGGCGCGCCCCGGCTCTGCGAACATCGCACACTGCCAAGGAGTCCTTTCATGAATCTGTCCGCCGCCGCCGTGTCCGCATCCGCCTCGTCGTCCTGGTCACCTGCCAGTTGGCGTGACAGGCCGGCGCTGCAGATGCCGGTGTATCCGGACCCGCAGGCGCTGGAGACCGCGCTGACGGAACTGCGGCAGTTGCCGCCGCTGGTGACCTCCTGGGAGATCTTCGCGCTGAAGAAGCAGCTGGCCGAGGCGCAGGAAGGCAAGCGCTTCCTGCTGCAGGGCGGCGATTGCGCGGAGAACTTCAGCGATTGCGAATCCGGCACCATCTCCAACCGGCTCAAGGTGCTGCTGCAGATGAGTCTGGTGCTGGTGCACGGCCTGCGCCTACCGGTGGTGCGGGTCGGTCGCTACGCCGGGCAGTACGCCAAGCCGCGCTCGGCCGATACCGAGACCCGCGACGGCGTGACCCTGCCCAGCTACCGCGGCGACGTGGTCAACGGCCCGGAGTTCACCGCGCAGGCGCGGGTGCCGGACCCGCGGCGCATGATCACCGCGCACTCGCGTTCGGCGATGACCATGAACTTCGTGCGCGCGCTGATCGACGGCGGCTTCGCCGACCTGCACCATCCCGAGTACTGGAACCTGAGCTGGGTCGGCTGCTCGCCGCTGGCCGAGGACTACCAGAAGATGGTGGCCTCGATCGGCGATGCGGTGCGCTTCATGGAGACCCTGTCCGGCGCGCAGCTGTACAACCTCAACCGCGTCGATTTCTACACCTCGCACGAGGCCTTGCTGCTGCCCTACGAGGAAGCGCTGACCCGCGAGGTGCCGCGGCAGTGGGGCTGGTTCAACCTCAGCACGCACTATCCGTGGATCGGCATGCGCACCGCGGCGCTGGACGGCGCGCATGTGGAGTACTTCCGCGGCATCCGCAATCCGATCGCGATCAAGGTCGGGCCGTCGGCGCAGCCGGACCAGTTGCTGCGCCTGATCGACGTGCTCAATCCGGAAGACGAGCCCGGCCGGCTGACCTTCATCCACCGCATGGGCGCGGCGCAGATCGCCGAGAAGCTGCCGCCGCTGCTGGACGCGGTGAAGCGCGACGGCCGCCGCGTGCTGTGGGTGTGCGATGCGATGCACGGCAACACCGAAAGCACCAGCAACGGCTACAAGACCCGGCGCTACCAGAACGTCCTGGGCGAGGTGGAGCAGTCGTTCGACATCCACGCCGCGGCCGGCACCCGCCTGGGCGGCGTGCATCTGGAACTGACCGGCGAGGACGTCACCGAGTGCACCGGCGGCGCGCGCGAACTCACCGAGCGCGACCTGGAGCGGGCCTACCGTTCCAGCGTCGACCCGCGCCTGAACTACGAGCAGTCGCTGGAGATCGCGATGGCGATCGTGCGCAAGCAGAACGGGCGCAACGTCGCCACGCCGCTGGCGTAGTCGGTTGGTGTAATCCGCCGCGCGTGCCGCTGCCGCATGTGCGGCGCCTTGTCGTGCCGTGGCCCGAGGACTGCGGCATCGCTGCGTGCGATGCCGCGCGCCGGCTTCGCGTCGCCGGCGACATGCGCCGCTTTTCGGACGCGTTTGCACGCTCGCCTGTGTGCCATGCGGCTGCCGTCGCCCGGCGCCGCCGCGCGTGCTCGACATCGCGCTAATCCCTCCACTGACAGACTGTCGCGACTCCTCCCCCCGACAAAGGAGCGCATCTTGACCCTCGATCTTCATTGGGTGCCCTGGCGTGCCTATACGCTGCCGATCGGCGCCGCACTGATTCTCGGTTTCCTGGCCTGGTGGCTGTTGCTGCGCATCGCCCAGCGCATGCGCGGCCGCGACTACCGGCGTGCGCGCATCGTGCGCGTGATCAGCGTGCCGGTCGCCTTCCTGCTGCCGATGCTGATGCTCAGCTTCGCGCTCGAATCCACGCCGCTGGACGCGAAGGCGCTGACCGACCTGCAGCACCTGCTGCACATCGGCATGATCGGCTGCGTGACCTGGCTGCTGGTGCGCGGCGTGGCGGCGCTGGAAACGGCGATCCTGCGCAGCCATCCGATCGAGGTGGCGGACAACCTCACCGCACGCCGCGTGCAGACCCAGACCCGGGTGCTGGCGCGGGTGGCGATGGGCACGATCATCCTGGTGGGCACCTCGATCGTGCTGCTGACCTTCCCGGCGGTGCGGCAGATCGGCACCACCTTGCTGGCCTCGGCCGGCATCATCGGCCTGGTCGCCGGTATCGCCGCCAAGCCGGTGTTCGGCAATCTGATCGCCGGCCTGCAGATCGCGCTGACCCAGCCGATCCGGCTCGACGACGTGGTCATCGTCGAAGGCGAGTGGGGCCGCATCGAGGAGATCGGCAGTTCCTACGTGGTGGTGCGGATCTGGGACGAGCGGCGCATGGTGGTGCCGCTGACCTGGTTCATCGAGAATCCGTTCCAGAACTGGACGCGCAACAGCGCCGACCTGCTCGGCACCGCGTTCCTGTGGCTGGACTACCGCACGCCGATCGCACAGGTGCGCGCCGAGCTGGAGCGGATCTGCAAGAGCGAGCCGCTGTGGGACGGACGGGTCTGCGTGACCCAGGTGACCGACACCAGCGAGCGCACGATCCAGGTACGCCTGCTGGTCAGTGCCCGCAACTCCGGCGATGCCTTCGACCTGCGCTGCATCGTGCGCGAACGCATGCTGGATTTCCTGGTGCGCGAGCATGCCTACGCGTTGCCGCTGCTGCGCGCGGAAGTGGCGCCGGAGCCCGTGCGGCTGTCGCACCCGCCGGTGCGCGCCAGCGACTCGGAGGCGATGCGTTCGCCCGGTGCCGAGGATGGGGCGGGGATCGGTGCTCCCTCTGCTCAACGCGGCGCTGGCTGAGCAGCGCCGCGACGACCGTCCCCGGCGGGTGGTGTTGCCCCGTGCGCGTTGCGGTGCCGGCTCCGGTTCCGTAAGCCGGCGATCGCGTTAGTTCGGCTGCACTTCCCAAAGCTGATTGACGTTGCCCAGGCACTCCCACATCTGCACGATGGCGCCGTTGCGGATGCCGCCGGCCGAGTCATCCAGGCATTTGCCGTTCAACTCGCTGCGGATTTGGCCGCGGATGCGCCACGCCTGCGTGGTGGAACCGGTGCACGCCATCATGCGCAGGGCGCCGCCGTTTTGGGCGGTCGTCGTTGCCTCCAGGCAATTGCCGCCGTAGCCCACGATCGAGCCGTTCTTGCCGAGCTGCCAGGCCTGGTTCTTGGTGCCGTTGCAGTCCCAGAGCTGCACCGGCGTTCCAGGGGCGGTGCCGAAACCGGCGACGTCCAGGCAGCGTCCGGTCGAGACCCGGATTTCGCCGTTCGCGGGATTGTACGACCAGCGTTGGTTGGTGCCGCCGAGGTTGTCCCAGAGCTGCAATCGCGCACCGTTGTTTGACCCAAGCGCCACCACGTCCAGGACCTTGCCACCGGTGGCGATGAGCGAGGCATTGGTGAAATACCAACCCTGGTTGGAGGTGCTCAACGATTGATAGAGCTGGAGCGGTGCCCCATTGGCGCTGCTCACGCCGGTGATGTCGAGCACTTTGTCGGTGCCCTCGCCGCGCAGGCTATGGCTGCCGCGCTTGAACGACCATTTCTGCTGGCGGAATCCGTTGCAGTCCCAGACCTGCATCGAGGCGCCGTCGTTGGTATTTCCATTCCTGACGTCGAGACATTTCCCGGACGGGCCCATGATCTGTCCAGGCGAACTGGAATCATCCAGCGGTACCACGGTCTGCCGATACTGGACGACGTTGGGGACCGTGGTGAGGAAGGCGCGGGCGTTGTCGGCCTGGTCCGGCACGCCGCAGGGTTGTCCGTTGCAGGTGCTGATCGCCGGCGACGAGTACACCAGGATCTCGCTCTGCCCATTGACCGCGTAGGCCATCGTGGTGTGGAAACTGCCGGTGTCGCTGCGGTGGCCGAAATTGAAACCAGGCTCTTGGCCGGTTTCGTGCTGGTGGCCGGAGCCGAGCAGATGGCCAAACTCGTGGGCGAGGGTGCCGCGGGTGCAGTAGTAGCCGCCGTCCACGCCGTCGGAGATCACCGCGTATCCCCAGCGCGAATCGGTGCCGCCGGATTGCCAGGCGACGCCGCAACTCTGCTGCGAATTGTTGAAGCGCCGCACCAGGCCGACCATGTCGGCGCCGAGGCGGTCGCGCGCATCATGCAGCGGCACCAGCGCCGCGGCGGTGGCCTGGCTGACGCCAGTGAGTTCGTCGAGGGTGCCGTCGTTGAGCGTATTGTCGGGGTAGTCGACCTGCACCGTCCCGACCAGGCGATAGCGCACATTGATGTTGGCGTTGGCGAAGGACTGGTTCGCCGTCTCCACCATGTTGGTGAGTACGGTATCGATCGCCGTGATGCCACCGCGGTAGTCGCGATAGCCGGGCGTATAGCCGAGCAGCACGTCGATCGTATTGGTCGAGGTACTGCCCGCCTGCGCGTTGACCTGCGCCAGGCTGCTGTACCCGGCGATATAGCCCTGCGCGGTGTCGCCGGCGCGGAGCTGGATGACAGAATCGGCCAGTCGCCGCCCATCCGCGTGGCTTCCGGCGGAATGCAGGTCGGCGCTGGGGGCCGCCATGATGTAAGGCATCCCGCCGATGGTGGTGATCTGGTAGGTCATACCATCGATGGTGCCCAGCGATCCGAACACTGCGTCCTTGCCGAAACTGATGACCGTCTCGTTGCCGACCGGTTGGCCATCCACCCGGCCGACCCAGGTCCAGATGCCGCGCTTGGCGTCGCGTCGGCTCTGATAGGTGATCTGCAGGTTTTTGCCGTCCGGCGTCGGTATCGTCATCGTGCCGTCGACGCTGGCCTTGACGGCATGCTCCTCGCTGACGGTGATGGGATACAGGGCGAATGCGCCGTCGTGTCCGGTCGGGGTGCGGCTGGTGTACTGGATCAGTGCGCCGTTGTCCTGCGCGTCGAACAGGGACGCGCGCTGAGCGGCGGCCATTGGCGGCGCGGTGGTGGCCGCCGCGGACGCGTGCTTGCCGGCCGAGGTCGCGCTGTGTGTGTGATCGATGGCGTCGCCGCAGGCGCTCAGGCCGGTGCAAAGTAACGCCGCCACACTCCAACCCATCGCTTTCGCGATTCGCATTGTCGATTCCCCTGTGTTGATCTCCGCCATCGGTCTGTTGGGGATGGCGCGCGTTCCGGGGTGTCCGGAACTAGTCAATGGTCAGAATCGACCGTGTTGGACAATTCTGTAGACAATTTCTAGGAAAGATCGCGTTACGGGGATTGTGCCCAGAAGTCCCGTGGATGACATCACAAATCCACCCGGCGGACATCTGTCGGCTGACGTGTTCTGTCGATCAGGATGGGAGGGTTTTGAAGCGACATGTCCGCCCACCTCGCGGTGTGGCGAGGCCGGGGTCATCGGGAGGATGTACCTTGGACGGGGGGGGGGCGGCGATAGCCGCCGTGACAGCGATGGGGCGCGGATCAGGCGGGAGGATGCCGCCGGCGCCGCACCAGGTCGCGGGCGAGGATGCCGACCACGGCGAGATTGATCGCCAGCACCGCCCACGACGCCCAGCCGGGGTGGCGCACGATGGCGTAGACGTCGAAGGGCAGGTAGATCGCCGCGGAGATGCAGCCCAGCAGCGAGGCCCAGGCCTTAGCGCGCCACAGGCCCCAGGCCTCGATGATGTGCAGCACGCCGTAGGCGAGCATGCCGGCGGCGGCCAGGTGCACCGCGCCGGGGTTGATCATGGTCAGCAGCGAGGGCAGGGCGCCGTGGTCCGGGTCCAGGCTGAAACGCACGATCAGCTTGTCCACCCCCGCGCGCAGCGGGGCCGGACCCATCAGTTCCAGCCCCGTGGCCGCCAGCACTGCGAGCAGGCCCTTGCCGGCCTCCAGCAGTGCGATCAGGTGCAGACCCGGATGCGCGTGCGGATCCGGGTTGTACGCCTTGTCGGCGGCCATGGGCGTGCGCTATCCCTTAGCCCGCGCGACCGGCGCGCTTGCGCTCGTTTTCGGTCAGGTGCTTCTTGCGCAAGCGGATCTCCTTCGGGGTGACTTCGACCAGTTCGTCGTCCTCGATGAAGTCCAGCGCCTGCTCCAGCGTGTACTTGATCGCCGGAGTCAGCTTGATCGCATCGTCCTTGCCCGAGGCGCGCATGTTGGTCAGCGGCTTGGTCTTGATCGCGTTGACGGTCAGGTCGTTGTCCTTGGAGTGGATGCCGACCAGCTGTCCTTCATACACGTTGTCGCCTTCGGCGGCAAACAGGCGGCCGCGCTCTTCCAGCGGGCCCAGCGCGTAGGCGGGGGTGGCGCCCGGCGCATTGGCGATCATCACGCCGTTCTGGCGCTTGGCGATGGCGCCCTGTTCCTTCGGGCCGTAGTGGTCGAACACGTGGAACAGCAGGCCCGAACCCTGGGTCAGGGTGCGGAACTCGTTCTGGAAGCCGATCAGGCCACGCGCCGGGATCATGTAGTCCAGGCGCACGCGGCCCTTGCCGTCCGGCTCCATGTTCTTCAGCTGGCCCTTGCGGATGCCCAGCTTCTCCATGACGCCGCCCTGGTGCTGCTCCTCGATGTCCACCACCAGCTGCTCGACCGGCTCCATCAGCTGCCCGTCGATCTCCTTGATGATGACTTCCGGGCGCGACACGGCCAGTTCGAAGCCCTCGCGGCGCATGTTCTCGATCAGCACCGACAGGTGCAGTTCGCCGCGGCCGGAGACCAGGAACTTGTCGGCGTCTTCCAGCTGCTGCACCTTCAGCGCCACGTTGTGCACGGTCTCGCGCTCCAGCCGGTCCTTGAGCTGGCGGCTGGTCAGGAACTTGCCGCCGGACAGGTCCTTGTTGCCGGCGAACGGCGAGTTGTTGACCTGGAAGGTCATCGAGATGGTCGGCTCGTCCACGGTCAGCGGCGGCAGCGCCTCGGGGGCTTCCAGCGCGCACACGGTGTCGGAGATGGTCAGTTCCTGGATGCCGGAGATGGCGACGATGTCGCCGGCCTGCGCGCTGTCCTGCTCGATCCGCTCCAGGCCCAGGAAGCCCAGCACCTGCAGCACCTTGCCCTGGCGCTTCTTGCCTTCGCGGTCGATCACCGCCACCGGCATGTTCTTCTTCAGCACGCCGCGCTGGATGCGGCCGATGCCGATCACGCCGACGAAGTTGTTGTAGTCCAGCTGGCTGATGCGCATCTGGAACGGGCCGTCCGGGTCCACGTCCGGCTTCGGCGCGTGCTGCATGATCGCTTCGTACAGCGGGGTCATGTCGCCGTCGCGCACGCTGTCGTCCAGCGAGGCGTAGCCGTTCAGCGCCGAGGTGTAGACGATCGGGAAGTCGAGCTGCTCGTTGGTGGCGCCGAGCTTGTCGAACAGGTCGAACACCTGGTCGATCACCCAGTCCGGACGCGCGCCCGGGCGGTCGATCTTGTTGACCACCACGATCGGCTTGAAGCCCATCGCGAACGCCTTCTGGGTCACGAAGCGTGTCTGCGGCATCGGGCCGTCCATCGCGTCGACCAGGATCAGCACGGTGTCCACCATCGACAGCACGCGCTCCACCTCGCCGCCGAAGTCGGCGTGTCCGGGGGTGTCGACGATGTTGATGCGGTTGCCCTGCCAGGTGATGGCGGTGTTCTTGGCCAGGATGGTGATGCCGCGTTCCTTTTCCTGGTCGTTGCTGTCCATCACGCGCTCGGCCAGCACCGTGCGCTCGGACAGGGTGCCGGACTGCTTCAGCAGGCAGTCGACGAGGGTGGTCTTGCCGTGGTCGACGTGGGCGACGATGGCGATATTGCGAAGATTTTCGATGGACATGCGAAAGGGGGCCAGCCGGCGCCAGAAGGAAGGAAAGGAAGCCACCTAGTATACCCGGATCCCGTGACGCCTGCCGGCGGCCGGCGGCAGGCGGCGGTGGGCCGGGCGGGGGCATTCAGGCGCCGGCGGCGGGCGCGGGCAAAGCCTGAACGAGGCGACGTGTATCCTATGCGCCCCTCATGACGCCCCCGTTTCCAAGGAATCCCATGTCCCTGATCGCCCATTTCGACACCGCCCGCGGCCCGATCAAGATCGAGCTGTATCCCGACAAGGCCCCGCTGACCGTGGCCAACTTCGTGAACCTGGCCAAGCGCGGCTTCTACGACGGGCTGAACTTCCACCGCGTGATCGCCGACTTCATGATCCAGGGCGGCTGCCCGGAAGGCTCCGGCCGCGGCGGCCCGGGCTACCGCTTCGAGGACGAGACCAACAACGGCGTGCGCCACGAGCGCGGTGTGCTGTCCATGGCCAACGCCGGCCCCAGCACCAACGGCAGCCAGTTCTTCATCACCCATACCGCCACCCCGTGGCTGGACGGCAAGCACACCGTGTTCGGCAAGGTGCTCGAGGGCCTGGACGTGGTCGACAGCGTCGCCCAGGGCGACGTGATCAACAAGATCACCATCGAAGGCGACGCCGATGCGGTGCTGGCGGCCAAGGCCGACCGCGTCGCCGAGTGGAACCGCACCCTCGACGCCTGATCCGGCGCTGTCCGCGCGACCGGTCCTGCGGCCGGGCGCGCGGAACCTGCGTGCTACCATTTTCCCGATTGATTGCCGCCCCCGACCGCCGATGACGATGCGCCCCCTTGTGTTGTGCCTGCTGCTGCTCGCCATCGGCGGCGGCGTGCATGCCTGGTGGCGCAGCGCGGCCACGGCGCCGTCGGCGGCACTGGCCGCCGGCGACCCGCGCCGGCTGACC
>NZ_AQOI01000220.1:0-1896 GCF_000364665.1 Xanthomonas sp. SHU 199 | reverse complement strand
CCATCCGCCGCTGCGGAAGGGAACCCGGTAAATCAAAAGCCAAAGCAACGGCAACAGCAGAAACAACGGCAAATGCCAAAGCAACAGCAACAGCAACAGCAACAAGGCTGTCGCCTTTCTTAGCGCGAGAACACCCACATATCACAGCTTCGGCCAGCACCAAGCCACATGTGCGACCAGCGCACAATGGACAGAAGCAGCGTTCAAGAGATGGCAGTGAAGCGTAAGACCGGACACTCACTGCGACCGGCCTGAAACACAGCACATCTACTCACAACAGGCGGTCGTGCGCCTCGCGAAGGACGTGAGCCTCCAGCAGGAATGTCCCACACATCAAGGACAGGGAAAGGAGGGCCGGCGATCAGCTTTTCCGATTCCCCATTCCCGTCCCCCCATTCCCGGCACTACAGATCAAACCCCAGCAACAACGGATCGTGATCGGAACTGCGCCACGGGCCCGGCAGATCGCGCTCGCGGTAACCGTCGCTGTCGGGCAGGTCGGCGTTGACGTGCCATTCGGCGGCGCCGCGCAACCGCGCTGCCAGCACCGGGCTCAGCAAGGCATGGTCCAGCCGGCCGCTGAGGCCGCGATAGACGAAGCTGTAGGGCTGCGCGACATGCGCCTCCTGCAGCGCGTCGCGCCAGCCGGCGTCGCGCAGCAGGCGCAACGGATCTTCCATCGCATAGGCGTTGAAATCGCCGAGCAGCACGCTGGACGTGCTGCCAGTGCCGGTGGGGTCGCTGCGCAGCCACGCGTCCAGGCGCCGCGCCGACTCGGTGCGGGTCGCGTTCCAGCAACCCTGGCCGTCGCCGCGGTCGGTATCGGCGCCGCTCGCCTCGCTGCAGCCGCCCTTGGACTTGAAGTGATTGGCCAACACCACGAACGGCGCGCCGTTGCCGTGACGGAAGGCCTGCGCCAGCGGCACCCGGCTGTGCTCGGCGAACGGCCCGCCTTCCAGCATCGCCGGCTTGCCGACCGGGCTCACCCGCGAGGCGCGGTAGATCAGCCCGACCCGGATCGGGTTGTCGCCGGGGCCGCGCCCGGCGTCGACGAAGCGCCAGTCGCCGCCGCCGGCATTGAGCGCGTCGACCAGGCTGGCGATCGCCGAGGTCGGGCCGTAGCCGTCGTTCTCCAGTTCCATCAGTGCGGCGACGTCGGCCTGCAGCGGGCGGATCGTCGCCACCAGCTTGCGCAGCTGCGCCTGGAACTCGGCCGGCGTGCGCGCGCCGCGCAGGGTCGGGAAACCGCCGCCACGGCCGTCGCCGTTGAAGAAGTTCTCCAGGTTGAAGGCGGCGATGCGCAAGGTGCCGTCGACCTGCGGCGGCGCCGGTTCCGGCGGCGGCGTCAGCTGCAGCGCGGCGATCGGGTACAGCCGCGCCACGCCATCGATCACCCCGCCGACGATGCCCTCCACGTCCTGGACCGTGCTACCCGCGCGCGGCGGTGCAGCGGCGCTGCCCAGATAGTCCGGAAGTTTTGCCGTTGCCGTTGCCGTTGCCGTTGCCGATGTTGATGTCGGCGTCGGCGCACCGAGCGTGCCCAGGCGCAGCCCGCGCCGCGCGTTGTCGGCCACCACCGCCGCCTGCTCGGCGCTGCCGGGCGCGGCCACTTCGCTGGGCTGCCACAGGCGTCCGCCGAAGGCCACGCCCAGTTCGCCGGTCTTGCCCAGCGCATCGTTGTCGACCACGGTCAGCGGCGCGGCGATGCGCACGCGCATACCGGCCAGCGCCGACCAGTCGGCCGGCGCCGCGTCGAGCACCTGCAGCGGCAAGGGCTGCGCCCGTGCCAGCACGGTATGCCCCTGCTCCAGCACGCTGCGCCCGACGAAAGCCGTGCCGGCCTTGGCCGACGCGGCGGCCTGCGGCGCCAGCTCGCCCCACACCCGCACGCGGTCG
>NZ_AQOI01000219.1:0-6682 GCF_000364665.1 Xanthomonas sp. SHU 199 | reverse complement strand
GCGCGCGGCGCCGCTGGCAATGGGACAGGGGCGGCGGCGGAAGGTTCCCGGCCGGGACCGCGCGGCGTCACACTCCGCGGCAGTCGCCCGAGGCACGACCGAAGCCGGGCGTTCGGCGCCACATGCGCCATGGCGCCCCGCGCGGACGCAGCAGGCAAGGCCGCTGCCGTCCATGGCGTCGCATTGCCGGCTCCGGAGAGACCGGCCCGGCCATCCATGGCCGGGCGTTCGGCCATGCGCCAACCTGCGGTTCGCAAGCGCATGGCCTCCTTCGATTCATTGATCCGCTGCGCCAGACGCACGCGCTGCCATCCGTGGCGCAGCACGACGAGCGCCGGAACCACCGGCCCGGCCATCCCTGGCCGGGCGTTCGGCGCCCCATGCGCCATGGCGCATAAGCGTGGCGCCTCACCCAATCGCATTGGTGAGGTCGTAGAGGGGGACGAGGACGGAGATGATCACCAGGCCGACCACCGAGGCCAGGACCAGGGTGATCGCAGGCACCATCGCCGCCAGCAGGCGGTCGATGGCCTGGGCGGTTTCCTGCTCGAAGGTGTCGGCGGTCTTCAGCAGCATGATGTCGAGCGCGCCCGATTCCTCGCCGACCTGGATCATCTGCAGCGCCAGGCGCGGGAAGCGCTTGCCCTTGGACAGCGACGCCGACAACCCATGGCCGTTCTTGACGTCGTCGGCGGCGGCGCCGACGTCGGCGGTCAGCGCCAGGTTCGACAGCACGTTGCGGGAGATGCCCAGCGCCGCCAGCAACGGCACGCCGTTGCGCAGCAACGTGCCGAGGGTGCGGGTCAGGCGTGCGGTCTCCAGCCGCGAAATCAGCACACCGACGAAGCGCTGGCGCAGCAGCCAGGCGTCGAAGCTGGCACGGAATGCGGGGTCGCGGCGCTTGCGGTCCACCGCCAGGATGGTCACGCCCGGCACCACCAGCAGCACGATCCACCAGTCGCGCACGAACAGGCCCACGCTCAGCACCGCCTGGGTGAACCACGGCAGGGCCACGTCCAGGCTCTCGTACATCTGTGCGAACTGCGGCACCACGTAGCCAAGCAGGAACAGCAGCGCGCAGCCGACCACGCTGACCAGGATCGCCGGATAGATCAGCGCGTTGATCACCCGCCCGCGCAGTTCGCGGCTGCGCTCCAGGTACTCGGCCAGGCGCTGCAGGGTGTCGTGCAGGCTGCCGCCGGCCTCGCCGGCGCGCACCATGTTGATGTACAGGCGCGAGAACAGCCCGTGCTGGCGCTCCAGCGCGGTGGACAGCGGCGCGCCGCCGCGCACCGCGTCGCGGATGTCACCGACGGTGCGCTTGGAACGTTCGTCCTCGGGCAGCTCGAGCAGGATCGACAGCGCGCGATCCAGCGGCTGGCCGGCGCCGAGCAGCGTCGCCAACTGCTGGGTGAACTGCACCAGCGCCGCGCCGTCGAACGGCTTGGGCCGGAACAGCCCGCGCAGCGAGGTGCCGCCGCCCTCGGCGGCGAGCCGGGCCTGCATCGGCATATGCCCCTGCTCCTGCAGGCGCAGCGCCACCTCCGCCTCGCTGGCGGCTTCCATCTGCCCTTCCAGGACCTCGCCGTGCGAGTCCAGGGCCTTGTAGCGATAGAGCGGCATCAGGGCTGGAGCTGGGACTGGAGAATGGGGAATCGGGAATGGGAGAGCGTATCGCGCGCGGCCCGTGCCTTTTCGAACACGGGATGCCCGCGCCTGGCGCAGCGACACGTCGTCATCGCCGGAGCGCACGCCGCGCGCATCAGGTTTCCTCCGTCACGCGCAGCACTTCCTCGATCGTGGTCTGGCCGCTGAGCGCCTTGGCCAAGCCGTCCTCGTACATGGTGCGCATGCCGGCCTCACGCGCCAGTTGCTCGATCTCGCCCATGCCGGCGTGGCGCATCACCGCGCGCCGCAGCACGTCGTTCATCACCAGGAATTCCATGATGGTGGTGCGGCCCACGTAGCCGGTCGGCGCGATCGCCGAGGGCCGCGGGCGGTACAGGAAGATCTCGCCTTCCGGCTGCAGCCGGCGCAGTTCGAACTTCTCGATCTCCTCTGGCGAGGCCGCGTAGCGCTCGGCATGGGTCGGCTCCAGCCGCCGCACCAGGCGCTGGGCGAGGATGCCGTTGATGGTGGAGGTCAGCAGGTAGTCCTCCACGCCCATGTCGAGCAGGCGGGTGATGCCGCCGGCGGCGTTGTTGGTGTGCAGGGTCGACAGCACCAGGTGGCCGGTCAGCGCGGACTGGATCGCGATGCGCGCCGTCTCCAGGTCGCGCATTTCGCCGATCATGATGATGTCCGGATCCTGGCGCACGATGCTGCGCAGCGCATGCGAGAAGTCCAGACCGATCTGCGGCTTGGCCTGGATCTGGTTGATGCCCTCGATCTGGTACTCGACCGGATCCTCGACGGTGATGATCTTGACGTCGGCGGTGTTGAGCTGGCTCAGCGCGGTGTACAGCGTGGTGGTCTTGCCCGAGCCGGTAGGGCCGGTGACCAGCAGGATGCCGTGCGGCTGCTCCAGCACCTTGCGGAACTGCGGCAGGAACGCGTCGGTGAAGCCGAGCCGGTGGAAGTCGAACACCACGGTTTCGCGGTCGAGCAGGCGCATCACCACGCTCTCGCCGTGCGCGGTGGGCACGGTGCTCACGCGCAGGTCCAGTTCCTTGCCCTGCACCCGCAGCATGATGCGGCCGTCCTGCGGCAGGCGGCGCTCGGCGATGTTGAGCTTGGCCATGATCTTGACGCGGCTGATCACCGCCGCGGTCAGGTTGGCCGGCGGGCTCTCGCCGTCGATCAGCACGCCGTCGACGCGGTAGCGCACCTTCAGCCGGCTCTCGAACGGTTCGATGTGGATGTCCGAGGCGCGCAGTTCCACCGCGCGCTGGATCACCAGGTTGACCAGGCGGATCACCGGCGCCTCGGACGCCAGGTCGCGCAGGTGCTCGATATCGTCGGCGGCGACGCTGTCACCGTCGGCGGTTTCCACGATCGCGCCCATCGCGCTGCGACCCTGGCCGAACCAGCGCTCGATCAGGTCGTCGATCTCCGAGCGCAGGCCGACCCGCGGCAGCACCTGCAGGCCGGTGGCCAGGCGCACCGCGTCGGCGGCATAGGCGTCGTGCGGATCGGCCATCCACAGCTCCAGCACGCCGTCGCGCTCGCCCAGCGGACACACATGGAACTGCTTGAGGAAGCGCAGCGACAGCGGCTGCGCCTCGGGCAGGCTCTCCGGCGCGGTGGCCGGCAGCTGCTTGGCGTCGAGCAGGGGCAGGCCCAGGACTTCGGCGCTGAGCTCGGCATGATCGCGCTCGGAGACCAGGCCCAGGCGCGCCAGCAGCGCCAGCAGGCTGCCGCCGGATTCGCGCTGCAATTGCCGCGCGCGCGCCAGGTCGCCGTCCTTGAGCCGGCCCTTGGCCAGCAACGCCGCGATGATGCGGGTTTCGGGCGTCTCCACGGCGACGGCAGTGTCCTTCACGAGCGCATTCACGCGATCCCTCCCAGATGACCGTGCGACTTTAGCAGTTCGGCATGACCCGACGCCGAATCCGGCGCACTCCCCCGCCGCTGTCTACCGGGCGGCCAGCGAACCGGCACCGGCAGGTCCGTCGCGGTCATCGGCCTGACATCCTGGCAGGACATGCTGGGCAGTCGCGTTGCGCGCTGCAGCGGTCGCGGAGTGGGCCGACACGGCGCTGCCCGCAGATGCAGGAAACCCGGCCGGAGCCGGGTTTCCTGGAACCGCATGGCGCTTCCCTGCGCCGCGTACGCTTACTGGCGCGCGACCAGGCTGACGCCGTTGTAGGTGCTCTCGCCGACCAGCTTGATGTAGTAGGTGCCGGCCTGCGGCGCGGTGAAGCGCACCGTCTCGTTGTTGCCCGGACGGGTCGACTTGGCGTCGGCGTTGCCGGTGCCCGGCTCCTTGCCGAAGCTCACATACAGCGACACATTGCCGCTGCCGCCGTAGGTGAGGAAGCTCAGCACCGCACCGGCCTTGGCCTCGAAGCTGTACAGCGCTTCGTTGCCCGCGGCACCGGCCAGGCCCGCCACCGCCACCTTGTTGGTCAGCGCGGTCGCCGGCGGCGCGCACTGCTCGGTGGCCGGATCGCACGGCTCTTCCAGCGCCTTGGCCAGGGCGGCCTTGGCGTCGACGATGCCGGTGCCGATCGGGGTGCTGGACGGGATCGACACCGGGAACGGACGCGCGGTCTGCTTGAGCAGGGTCTCCAGCGCGGCCGGGGTCAGCGGCGCCTTGCCCGCGGCGATCAGCGCGCTCTGCACCAGCGCGGCCACCGCGGCTACGTGCGGCGAGGCCATCGAGGTGCCGCCCAGGCCCATGTAGGTGTAGTTGCCGGAGGTCGGCGTGGTCGCGCCGCTGTAGCCGTTCTGCCAGATGTAGCCGCCCGGGTTGCCGTCGACGCTGCCGCCGCCGCCCGGACCGGACAGGTCCACCTTGGCGCCGAAGTTGGAGTAGTAGGTGATGCCGCCGGTGATGCGGGTGGCGCCGACCGCGATCACGTTGTCGCAGCTGGCCGGGCTGAAGTTGGCGGCATTGGCGGTGTTGTTGCCGGCGGCCACCACCACCGTGGTGCCGCGCGACACCGCACCGTTGATCGCGTCCTGGGTGGCGCTGTCGCAGGCGCCGCCGCCGCCCAGGCTCATGTTGATGATCTCGGCCGGGTTCTGGTTGGCGGGCACGCCGGACACGGTGCCGCCCGAGGCCCAGACGATGGCGTCGGCGATGTCGGAAGTGTAGCCGCCGCACTTGCCGAGCACGCGCACCGGCAGCACGGTGGCGTTGGGCGCCACGCCGGCCATGCCGATGCCGTTGTTGGTCGCTTCGGCGACGGTGCCGGCGACATGGCTGCCGTGCCAGGAGCTGTCCTCGGCCACCGAGCCGGCGTAGCACTCGTTGTCGTTCTCGACCCAGTCGCCGTAGTCCAGCGCGCCCGGCACGCGGGCGTCGGTCGGACGCCGCGAGACCTCCTTGTCGGAGATGAAGTCGTAGCCCTGCAGCAGGTTCACCGCCACGTCCGGGTGATTCGGCAGGATGCCGGTATCGAGCACCGCGACGACGACACCGTCGCCCTTGGACACGTCCCACGCGGCCGGCAGGTTGATGCCGCCGGTGGCGTTGCTGTAGTGCCACTGGTACTGCGCGTACAGCGGATCGTTGGGCACCAACTGCGGCTGCACCTGCGTCTTGGCCCGCAGCACGTCGACCGGCCGCAGCTTGGCGTCGACCTGCGCGTACTTCACCGTCGGGTCGGCGGCGATCTCCGCCACCACCTTGTCCAGGTCGGCCTTGCTCAGCTTGCCGGTCAGGCGGATCAGGTCCGCGCCGATGCCCAGGGTCCGCACATACTCGGCGCGCACGCTGGCCGCCGCCGCGCGCGAAATGCCGTTGCTGCCGCCGAGGCTGGCACGGCCCACCGCCGACTGCACCGTCGACAGCTTGGCGCTGCGGTCGCTGGCCGCGGCGGTGCCGGCGTTGTAGCGCACCAGGATGCGGTTGGAGGTCACCGCATCGGCCGGCGCGGACCTGCCCGGTTCCTTGACCGGCAGCGGCGCCGAGGCGCTGGCCGCGATCGCGCTCGAGGCTCCCAGCGACATCGCCAGCATGGCGGCGGCGATGGCATTGATACGAAGGTTTTGCTTGTCGATCACGTTGACGTCCTCTTCAAAGTTTCGTGGATCAGGCGACAGTTGCGGCCGTAAAACTCCCTCTACCGAATCCGTTGGCCGGCCCAGCCAAGGTCCTGTGGTCTGCCCCCTCAGGCCATTGCGTGGCGGACGGCGGCACGCGCCGCCGTCCGCGATGGATCACCAGCCGAAACCGGCACCGATGCCGATGGAGCTGTCGTCGCTGCTGAAGGCACCGCCGATGGTCACCGTGGCGCGGTCGCTGAAGGCGCGCTGGTAGCCCACCGACAGCGCCGACTCGCCGTTCTGGAAGCCGATGCCGGCACCGACCCGGTTCTGGGTGCGGATGCCGGCGGCGCTGGTGGCCATGTTGAGCATGGCCGCGCTCATCGCGCCCTGGCGGTCGATGCGGCGGTCCTGGTCGCGCAACCGCGCATCGACGTCGCCGCGCAGCACCTCGAAGCTGTCGGCCATGGTGCCGAAGCGCGCATCGGTGTACGACTTGGCCGTAGCCACGCCGTTGTCGAGCTGGCTCTTGTTGACCGCATCGGTGGCCTGGGTGCCGGCGGCGACGTTGGCGAGCTGGCGTTCGTTGCCGGCGCTGCCGATGGAGACCGTCTGCGCACGATCGGCCACCGAACCCTGCCCCAGGGCGACCGCCCCCTGCGCGGTGGCGCTGGCGCCCTGGCCAAGGGCGGTGCCCGAGGCCCCGCTGACGCTGGCGCCCTCGCCCATCGCCACCGCGTTGGTCGCCACCGCCGCGATGTGGCTGTTGGCGCCCACCGCGGTGCTGCCGTCGGCATTGACCTTGGCGTTGCTGCCGATCGCGGTGTCGTTGGGGCCGTGCGCGTAGGCGCTGCCACCGATGGCGGTGCCGGTGACGTCGTTGGCGCGCGCGGCGGTCCCCACCGCCGTGGCGCTGGAGGCGACCGCCGTGCTTTCGCCGACCTGCGCGGTGCCGATGCTGCCGGACACCGGCGTCGCCGCCGCGGTAGTTGCAGCGGTCGCGGCCGACGCCGCAGGCGCCGCCTCGGTG
>NZ_AQOI01000218.1:0-715 GCF_000364665.1 Xanthomonas sp. SHU 199 | reverse complement strand
ACTTTTCTTTGCGCGAGCAAAGAAAAGTAACTCGCCGCAAGGCGAAAGCCTTTGCTGTTGCTGTTGCTGCTGCTTGATTTACACGTCGGACAAACACAGCCGCACGAGTGAGCTTTAGCAGCGATAAGCTCTATCGGTAAAGCCCTTCGGGGCTAAAGCCGTTCCTGCATTGCTGCTAGGGGAGTGCAGCCCCTTACCCGCGCCTGCCCGCCGTATGCCCCTGCGCCAACTGCCACAGGTGGCGCACGATCGGCATCGCCTGTGCGGTGGCCGGCAGCGCGGCCAGGGCCAGGCGCGCCATCGGCACGCGGCCTTCGATGTCCAGGTAGCGCACGCCGGGCAACTGCACCTGCGCGGTCGAGGCGGGAACCACCGACACACCCAGTTCGGCGGCCACCAGGTTGACGATGGACGACATCTGCGGCGCTTCCTGTTCGATCTTCAGTTCGAAGCCGGCTTGGCGGCAGGCATCGAGGATCTCGTCATACAGGCTGGTGCCGAAGCTGCGCGGGAACAGGATGAAGGGTTCGCCGGCCAGCGCCGACAGCGGTGCGCGGCGGCGCTTGGCCAGGCGGTGCGCCGCCGGCACCGCGATCTTCATCGGTTCGTCGGGCAGCTTGAGCAACTGCAGTTCCGAGGGCGTGGCTACGCTGTAGCGGATGAAGGCCGCATCCAGCCGCCCCTGCAGCAGCGCCGCAAGCAGGCCGGCGGTGTT
>NZ_AQOI01000217.1:0-5985 GCF_000364665.1 Xanthomonas sp. SHU 199 | reverse complement strand
AGCCGCGGCGGAAGCCGCGCACCAGGGTCGGCACGATCGGGTTGAACGCGGCCGAGGCGGTGAAGCCGAGCCGCAGCACACCGCTCTCGCCGCGCGCGGCGCGGCGTGCGGCATCGCCGGCGCGTTCCAGGTCGGCGAGCACGCGCCGGGCTTCGGTGCGGAAGGCGCGGCCGGCATCGGTGAGTTCGGCGCCGCGCGGTGTGCGCACGAACAACGGCGTGCCCAGTTCCTCCTCCAGTGCGCGGATCTGCTGGCTCAGCGGCGGTTGCTGGATGCCCAACTGCGCGGCGGCGCGGGTGAAGTGCCCGGCCTCGGCCACGGCCAGGAAGTAGCGCAGGTGGCGCAGTTCCATGTCATATCCAGAACATATGGAGAGTGGGCCAATCATATATTGGACGCCGGGTGACGGCAGGCGAATACTGGCCATCCGTTTTCCGCCGCGACCCACACCGTGAACGCCTCCAGCCAATGCCCGCCGGTGCACGCCGTGGACGATGCGCCGCTGTTGCGCATCCGCCTGGCGCTGTTCCTGGCCGGCTTCGCCACCTTCTCGCTGCTGTACAGCGTGCAGCCGCTGCTGCCCGAGTTCGCCCGCGAGTTCGGACTCAGCGCGGCGGCCAGTTCGCTGCCGCTGTCGCTGGCCACCGGCGGCCTGGCGATCGCGATCTTCTGCGCTGGCGCGGTGTCGGAAACGCTGGGCCGGCGCGGGCTGATGTTCGTGTCGATCGCGCTGGCCGCGCTGCTCAACCTGCTGGCGTCGTGCCTGCCGCACTGGGGATCCCTGGTGGTGGTGCGCGCGCTGTCCGGCATCGCTCTGGGCGGCGTGCCGGCGGTGGCGATGGTGTACCTGGCCGAGGAACTGCCGGCGAGCCGGCTCGGCGCTGCCACCGGGCTGTATGTGGCCGGCAATGCGTTCGGCGGCATGGTCGGCCGCATCGGCATGAGCATGCTCACCGACCACTTCGACTGGCGCGTTGCGCTGGCCACGCTGAGCACGGTGGATCTGCTGGCCGCGGTCGGCTTCGTGTGGCTGCTGCCGCCGTCGCGGCACTTCGTGCGCCGCCAGGGAGTGAATCTGCGCTTCCACCTGCGCGCCTGGGGCGGGCATCTGCGCGATCGCCACCTGCCGTGGCTGTTCGCGATCCCGTTCCTGGCGATGGGTGTGTTCGTCAGCGTCTACAACTACGCCGGCTTCCGCCTGGGCGGGCCGGAGTTCGGGCTGAGCCAGAGCCAGCTCGGCATGATCTTCAGCGCCTACGTGTTCGGCATCGTGTCGTCCTCGGTCGCCGGCGCAGCCTCGGACCGGTTCGGCCGCGGCCCGGTGGTGCTGGCCGGCATCGCCACCGCGGCGCTCGGCGTGGCGCTGACCCTGGCGCATGCGCTGGTGCCGGTCATCGCCGGCATCGTGCTGCTGACCATCGGCTTCTTCGTCGCGCATTCGGCGGCCAGCGCCTGGGTCGGGCGCCTGGGCGGGCAGTTCAAGGGCCATGCCGCGTCGCTGTACCTGCTGGCGTACTACGCCGGCGCCAGCGTGATCGGCTCGCTCAGCGGCGCGGCGTGGCAGCACGGCGGCTGGAGCGCACTGGTCGCGTGTTGCCTGGTGTTGCTGGGCATCGGCTTGGTCGCCGCGCAGGTGTTGCGCCGCGGCGCCGACGACAGCCGCCCCTACGGCCGCTTCGGGCCGCATCCGCCGCGCGGCGAGTGAGCCGCGCTGCCGTCATCCAACGAGGGTTCCGCAATGCAGATCGACCATCTCGACCATCTGGTCCTCACCGTCGCCGACATCGACGCCACCTGCGCGTTCTATGCGCAGGTGTTGGGCATGCGCGTGGTGACCTTCGGCGAAGGCCGCAAGGCGCTGGCGTTCGGCCAGCAGAAGATCAACCTGCATCGGCATGGCCACGCGTTCGACCCGAAGGCGCAGGTGCCTACGCCGGGCTCGGCCGATCTGTGCTTTCTCACCGCCACGCCGCTGGCGCAGGTGGCCGAGGAACTGCGCGCTGCCGCCGTGCGGATCGAGGACGGGCCGGTGCAACGCACCGGCGCCCGCGGCCCGATCCTGTCGCTGTACTTCCGCGATCCGGACGGCAACCTGATCGAGGTCGCCAACCCGTTGTGATGGGGGCCGCGTTGGCACCAGACCTGTGCCGTCCGCGCGCTGCCTGACCCTGTGCCGCCGCCGGTCCTTCGTTCGTGCCGAGCGCTGTCCACACCTGCGGCAATCACAGGCCTTGTGTTGCCGGCCAGCACGCACTACATACAGCGGCACGGCCGCCGCAATGGCGCGCGCCTTCACACCGACGGGAGCCGCCTGATGTCGCAGTTGCTGCAGGATCACCCCGCGTCCGCACAGCCAGCGGCGTCCGCGCTGGAAGCGTTCGTCGACCGCCATCGGCGCCTGTTCGTGCTGACCGGTGCCGGCTGCAGCACCGATTCGGGCATTCCCGACTACCGCGACGCCGCCGGCGACTGGAAGCGTGCGCAGCCGGTGACCTACCAGGCCTTCATGGGCGAACTGGCGACGCGGCAGCGCTACTGGGCGCGCAGCCTGCTCGGCTGGCCGCGCTTCGGCCATGCGCGGCCCAACGCCACCCATGCCGCGCTGGCGCAGCTGGAAGCGCGCGGCCAGGTCGAACTGCTGCTGACCCAGAACGTGGACGGCCTGCACCAGGCCGCCGGCAGCCGCGCCACCATCGACCTGCACGGGCGTCTGGACGTGGTGCGCTGCATGGGTTGCGAGCGGCGCATGCAGCGCGAGGCGTTCCAGCAGCACCTGCAGCAGCACAACCCGCAGTGGGCGACATTGCAGGCCGCGCCGGCGCCGGACGGCGATGCCGACCTGGAGGGCGAGGATTTCGCCAGCTTCGTGGTGCCGCCCTGCGCGTACTGCGGCGGCGTGCTGAAGCCGGATGTGGTGTTCTTCGGCGAGAACGTGCCGCGCGAGCGCGTGGCCAGTGCCTTCGCGCATCTGCAGCGCGCCGACGCGGTACTGGTGGTGGGCTCGTCGCTGATGGTCTATTCCGGCTTCCGCTTCGTGCAGGCCGCGGCCAAGGCTGGCCTGCCGATCGCCGCGGTCAACCTGGGCCGCACCCGCGGCGACGATCTGCTGAGCCTGAAAGTGGAGCAGTCGTGCGCGCAGGCGCTGGCGTTCCTGCTGCCGGCAGCGGTGTGCGTTCCGAATCCCGGCACGAACTGATCCACCGGCAGTGGTTGATCGCGTTGTGCGGCAGGAGTGCAATGGCCGCTTCCCGCGCCGAGCGCGGCGTTTCCATGGATCCGTATCGTGAGTCACTTGTTCTCGCCCCTCGCGCTGGGGCCGCTGTCGTTGTCCAACCGCATCGTGATCGCACCGATGTGCCAGTACTCCGCCGAGGACGGCCGTGCCAGCGACTGGCACACCCAACATCTCGGGCAACTGGCGCAGTCCGGCGCCGGGCTGCTGATCCTGGAGGCGACCGCGGTGGAGCCGCGTGGGCGCATCAGCTACGCCGATCTGGGCCTATGGGACGACGCCACAGAGGCGGCGCTGGACACGGTGCTGCGCTCCGTGCGGCGCTGGTCGCCGATGCCGTTGGGCATCCAGCTCGCGCATGCCGGGCGCAAGGCGTCCACGCACAAGCCCTGGGACGGCGGCGGCGCGATCGCGCCCGAGCAGCCGAACGGCTGGCAGACGGTGGCGCCGTCGGCGCAGGCATTCGCCGACGACGGCCCGTCGCCGCAGGCGCTGGACCTGGCCGGCATCGACGCCATCGTCGAGGCGTTCGTGGCGTCGGCGCGGCGCGCCGAGCGACTCGGCTTCGAGCTGATCGAACTGCATGCCGCACACGGCTACCTGCTGCACCAGTTCCTGTCGCCGCTGAGCAATCAGCGTGCCGATGCCTATGGCGGCAGCCTGGAGAACCGCATGCGCCTGCTGCTGCGCGTGCATGCGGCGGTGCGCGCCGCGGTGGCGCCGAGCATCGCGGTGGGCGTGCGCATCTCCGCCACCGACTGGGTCGACGGCGGTTGGGACCTGGCGCAGAGCCAGGCGCTGGCGCAGGCATTGCAGGCGCAGGGCTGCGATTATCTGCACGTATCCAGCGGCGGACTGGACCGGCGTCAGCGCATTCCGGTGGCGCCCGGCTACCAGGTGCCGCTGGCCGAGGCGCTGCACCGTGCGGTGCGCATGCCGGTGATCGCAGTGGGCCTGATCACCGAGCCGCAGCAGGCCGAGGCCATCCTCGCCGAGGACCGTGCCGATGCCATCGCGCTGGCCCGCGGCATCCTCTACGATCCGCGCTGGCCGTGGCACGCGGCCGCCGCGCTGGGCGCGCGGGTACGCCCGTCGCCGCAATACCTGCGTTGCGAGCCGCATGCGGCGCGCGGCGTGTTCGACGCCTGACCGGCGCGCCGCGCGCGCTAGTGGCGTCCTCCATTTCGATTCCTTCAGGGAGCCTGCAATGACGACGATTGGATTTCTCGGCCTGGGCACGATGGGCCAGCCGATCGCGCTCAACCTGCTGCGCGCCGGCCATGCGTTGACGGTCTGGAACCGCAGCGCCGCGGCGGCGCAGCCCCTGCTCGAGGCCGGCGCGCAGCAGGCCGCGCAACCGGCCGATGCGGTGCGCGGGCCGGTGCTGTTCTCGATGCTGGCCGACGACACCGCGGTGCGCGAGACCCTGCTCGATCGTGGCGCGCTGGACGCGCTCACCGCCGGCAGCGTGCACGTCAACATGGCCACGATCTCGGTGACGCTGGCGCGCGAACTGCACGCGTTGCATGCCGAGCGCGGCGTCGCCTACCTGGCGATGCCGGTGCTGGGGCGGGTGGAGGTGGCCGCGGCCGGCCAGCTCAACCTGCTCGCCGCCGGCGACGCCGCGGCGCTGGCACGGGTGCAGCCCTTGCTCGATGTCATCGGGCGCAAGACCTGGTACTTCGGCACCGCGCCGGAACAGGCCAACGCGGTCAAGCTCGCCGCCAACCTGTGCCTGGCCAGCGCCATCGGCACCATGGCCGAGGCGTCGGCGCTGGTGCGCGGGCACGGCGTGGAAGCGGCCGATTTCCTCGACATGCTCACCAGCACCGTGTTCGCCGCACCGGCCTACCAGACCTACGGCGGCATGATCGCCGAACAGCGCTACAGCCCGGCCGGCTTCAAGGCCACGCTGGGCCTGAAGGACGTGCGCCTGGCCCTGAACGCCGGCGAGACCCGGCACGTGCCGATGCCGCTGGCGGCGGTGCTGCGCGATGCCTTCATCGAGGCGATCGCGCACGGCGACGGCGACCTCGACTGGGCGGCGCTGGCCAAGGTCGCCGCGCGCCGCGCCGGCCAGGCCTGAAGCGCCGACGGATCTTCAGCGGACCTTGGCGGCGCATGCCGCACACTGCGCACCCGCTTGAGCCTGGCGCGCGCTTGCCGCTAAGGTGCGGCGATTTGCTGGCGCATCACAGGAGGATGCCATGAGTCCGAATTCGTCCGATCCCGGCGACAGAGCCCCGATCCAGCCACCGCGCGCGGTCGTGCGCGAGCCCGTGCCCGGGCCCGATCACCCGGAGCATCCGGACCATCTCCTGTACGCGCAGATCCGCGAGGGCGTGCATGCGCTTGACGCCGCCTGTGGGCGCGCGCCGGACGCGATCAGCGAGCGCATGGTGGCGCGGCTGCTGCCGCTGGCCAAGGAATACGGTTTCGACCAGGTCGACCACGTGGTGCTCAGCCGCGAGATCGGCGACGTGGAGGATGGCGAGAACGTGTTCCTGGTGCGCGGCGACCTGGACGATCCGGCGCACCTGCGCGCGCACATCACCACCCACGAAGCGGTCGGCATGTCGGTGGAGGATTCGCTGGCGCGCCTGGAAAAGGTCAACCGCCGCTTGGCGCTGCGCCTGCGCCCAGAGTGAGCGCAGGCGAGTGAGCAGCGTCCTGGGTGAGGCGTCAGCTGCGACACTGTTTCCGGGTAAGCATGGCTGAGCCCCTCTCCCTCCGGGAGAGGGGTTGGGGTGAGG
>NZ_AQOI01000216.1:0-4675 GCF_000364665.1 Xanthomonas sp. SHU 199 | reverse complement strand
GCGCCGGGCCAGCCGGGCGCCACCGGTGCCCCGCCCGTCGCCGGCACCGGCACCCAGCAGGCCGCCGCCGCGACCCCGACCGAAAGCTCCAAGAGCGCCACCCGCAACTACGAGCTGGACCGCACCCTGCAGCACACCCGGCAGCCGGCCGGACGGATCAAGCGCGTCTCGGTGGCCGTGCTGGTGGACCACGTGATGCGTCCCGGCGCCAAGGGCAAGATGACCGAGCAGGCGCTCAGCGCCGCCGAACTGACCCGCATCGAAGGCCTGGTCAAGCAGGCGGTGGGCTTCAATGCCGAACGCGGCGACACCGTCTCGGTGATGAACGCCCCGTTCGTCCGCCAGGCCCCGGAAGCGGCCGACAAGCCCGGCTGGTGGGAAGATCCGCGGGTGATGAACGTCGCGCGCCTGGTGCTGGGTGCGGCGGTGGTGCTGGCGCTGCTGTTCGGCGTGCTGCGCCCGGCGCTGCGCCAGATCGCCGGTCCCGCGCCGGCCGCGTCGGTGGGCCACGACCGCGACGGCAACGAGCCGCGCGACGCCAAGCTGTCGATGCTCGACGACGACAACCCGCTGCTGCCGTCGCTGGGCGAGGACACCGCCAGCCTCAGCGGCGGCGCTGGCGGCAACCCCGCCATCGCCCTGCCCGACGCCTACGAGGAACGGTTGCGTCAGGCCCGCGAAGCGGTCAAACAGGATTCCAAGCGCGTGGCGCAGGTCGTGAAGGGATGGGTCGCCAGTGAAGCCTGATGCGAATGCAATGAATGGCACCCAGCGCGCCGCCGTGCTGCTGCTGTCGCTCGGCGAGGCCGACGCGGCCGAGGTGCTCAAGCACATGGATCCCAAGGAGGTGCAGAAGATCGGCATCGCCATGGCGACGCTGAGCGGCATCTCGCGCGACCAGGTCGAGAAGGTCATGGAGGAGTTCAACGCCGAGCTGGGCAGCAAGACCTCGCTGGGCGTGGGCGCCGACGACTACATCCGCAACGTGCTGGTGCAGGCGCTGGGCGCCGACAAGGCCGGCAGCCTGATCGACCGCATCCTGCTGGGCCGCAATACCACCGGCCTGGACACCCTGAAGTGGATGGACCCGCGCTCCATCGCCGACCTGGTGCGCAACGAGCATCCGCAGATCATCGCCATCGTGATGGCGCACCTGGACAGCGACCAGGCCGCCGAGGCGCTGAAGCTGCTGCCCGAGCGCACCCGCGCCGACGTGCTGATGCGCATCGCCACGCTCGACGGCATCCCGCCGCACGCGCTCAACGAGCTCAACGAGATCATGGAGCGGCAGTTCTCCGGCAACCAGAACCTGAAGTCGTCCAACGTGGGCGGGGTCAAGGTCGCGGCCAACATCCTCAACTTCCTGGACGGCGGCTCGGACCAGGGCGTGCTGACGGCGATCAGCAAGATCGACGCCGACCTTGGCAGCCGCATCCAGGACCTGATGTTCGTGTTCGACAACCTGGTGGAGCTGGACGACCGCGGCCTGCAGACCATGCTGCGCGAAGTCAGCGGCGACCGTCTCGGCCTGGCCCTGCGCGGCGCCGACATCAAGGTGCGCGACAAGATCACCAAGAACATGTCCCAGCGCGCCGCCGAGATCCTGCTGGAAGACATGGAGGCGCGCGGCCCGGTGCGCCTGTCCGATGTGGAAGCCGCGCAGAAGGAGATCCTGGCGATCGTGCGGCGCCTGGCCGACGAAGGCGTGATCAGCCTGGGCGGTAGCGGTGCGGAGGCCATGGTATGAACGGCAACGTGGTGCGCTGGCTGGCGCCGGAACTCGATGCCCCGTCCGCGCTGGCGGCGCTGCCCTACGAAGACGCGCTGCCGGACGAGCCGGTGCTGCGTCCGCCGAGCCTGGAGGAGATCCAGGCGATCGAGGCCGCGGCCCAGCATGAAGGCTTCGAACGCGGCCACGCCGAGGGCCTGGCCCAGGGCCAGGCCGAGATCCGCCGCCTCACCGCACAGATCGAAGGCATCCTGGACAACTTCTCGCGGCCGCTGGCGCGGCTGGAGAACGAGGTGGTCGGCGCGCTCGGCGAGCTGGCCGTGCGCATCGCCGGCAGCCTGGTCGGCCGTGCCTACCAGGCCGACCCGGTGCTGCTGTCGGAACTGGTCGCCGAGGCGCTGGACGCGGTCGGCGGCGCGCGCCGCGACGTCGAGGTGCGCCTGCACCCCGACGACATCGCCGCGCTGACCCCGCTGCTGACGCTGATGGATCAGGGCATCCGGCTGGTGCCGGACCTGAGCCTGAGCCGCGGCGACCTGCGCGTGCACGCCGAATCGGTGCGCATCGACGGCACCCTCGAGGCGCGCCTGCGCGCGGCCTTGGAAACGGTGATGCGCAAGTCCGGAGCGGGCCTGTGAGCGCGCTGTCCGGCACCCACCCCGCCGACTGGCTGGATGCGCGCAACCTGCGCCTGGCCGGCCGCCTCGGCAAGCTCGATCTGGACGTGGCCGCCGGCCGCGGCCTGATCCGCGAAGGCATCCTGCGCCGCGCGGTCGGCCTGACCCTGGAAGCGGTCGGTTGCGAGGCGCCGATGGGCGCCACCTGCAAGGTCGAGGTCGACGGCGGCTGGGTCGACGCGGAAGTGGTCGGCTTCTCCGGCGACCGCACCTCGCTGATGCCCAGCGCCGAAACCCACGGCCTGCTGCCCAACGCGCGGGTGGTGCCGCTGCACCGCCGCGGCGGCGTCGAAGTGGGCGAAGGCCTGCTCGGCCGGGTGATCGACTCGGACGGCGTGCCGCTGGACGGCAAGGGCCCGATCCGCGCCGAAGGCTCGGTGGGCATGGCCGGCGTGTCGATCAACCCGCTGGCGCGCGAACCGATCACCACCCCGCTGGACGTGGGCGTGCGCGCGATCAACGCGCTGCTGCCGATCGGCCGCGGCCAGCGCGTGGGCCTGTTCGCCGGCTCCGGCGTCGGCAAGTCCACCCTGCTGGGCATGATGACCCGCTACACCGCCGCCGACGTGATCGTGGTCGGGCTGATCGGCGAACGCGGCCGCGAAGTGCGCGATTTCGTCGAGACCACCCTGGGCGAGGAAGGCCTGCGCCGCGCCGTGGTGGTCGCCGCCCCGGCCGACCGCCCGCCGCTGGCGCGCCTGCACGGCGCCTACCGCGCCACCGCCATCGCCGAATGGTTCCGCGACCAGGGCCTGAACGTGCTGCTGCTGATGGACTCGCTGACCCGCTTCGCCCAGGCCCAGCGCGAGATCGGCCTGTCGGTGGGCGAGCCGCCGACCACCCGCGGCTATCCGCCGTCGGTGTTCGCCAAGCTGCCGGCGCTGGTCGAACGCGCCGGCAACGGCGCCAAGGGCCGCGGCTCGATCACCGCCTTCTACACCGTGCTCACCGAAGGCGACGATCCGCAGGACCCGATCGCCGATGCCGCGCGCGCCATCCTCGACGGCCACATCCTGCTGTCGCGGCGCGTCGCCGATAGCGGCCTGTACCCGGCCATCGACGTCGAGTCCTCGGTCAGCCGCGTGGTCCAGGACATCGCCGACGAGCCGTGGCGGATGCGCATCCGCTCGCTGAAGCGGCTGGTGGCCGCGTACTCGGCCAACCGCGACCTGATCACCATCGGCGCCTACCAGCGCGGCAACGATCCGGCCGTGGACGAAGCGCTGGAGCGCTGGCCGGAGATCATGGAATTCCTCGGACAGGACGTCGCCAAAGCCGCAGATCTGCCCCACAGCCAGGCCGCCCTCAAGCGCCTGGTCGACCGCGAGAACTAAGCCATGATGCAATCGCAACGTCTCGATCCCCTGCTCCGCCGCGCCCAGCAGCACGAAGACGAGGTCGCGCGCGATCTCGCCGAGCGCCAGCGCGCCCTGGCCACCCACGAGTCGCGGCTGGAGGAACTGCGCCGCTACGCCGAGGAGTACGCCAACAGCCAGATGGCCGCGACCAGCCTGGCGCAACTGGCCAACCGCCGCGCCTTCCTGGACCGGCTGGAGAGCGCGGTGCAGCAGCAGTGCCAGACCGTCGACCGCAACCGCGAAAAGGTGGAGATGGAGCGCAGCCGGCTGCTGCTGGCCAGCCGCGACAAGCAGGTGCTGGAACAGCTCGCGGCCAGCTACCGCGCGCAGGAACGCAAGGTCGACGACCGCCGCAGCCAGCGCGAGATGGACGACCTGGGCGCGCGCCGCGCGCGCCTGGCGGCCACCGCCGACGAACACGATGACGGAGACGGACGATGAACAACGCGCTTTCCGCGCTGGGCGGCAGTGGCCGCGCCAGCCAGATCGGCGGCGGCAACGACACGCAGGGCACCGACCGCGCCGGCGGCAAGGACAAGGACTTCGCCAAGCTGCTCGGCGGCGGCGGCTCGGCGCGTACCACCGCGCCCAAGCCCGCCGCCCGCGAGACGCCCAAGCCGGCGCAGAACGCCGGCAAGGACCAGGCGGACAAGCGTCCGGCCGCCGCGGACGACACCGCCAGCGACCCCGCGCGCACCGCGCAGGCCGGCGACAAGGTCGCCCAGGACGCCGAGAAGAGCAGCACCGAGACCAAGGCCTCGGGCAGCGACAAGGGCAAGGCCAAGACCGAAGACAAGCACGAGGACGCCAAGTCCGACGACAGCGCCTGGCCGCCGGCCGGGCTGGCCGGCATCGGCCTGGGCCTGCTGCCGGCGATCGGCGCGGCAGTGCTGCCGGCGGCCACCGCGACC
>NZ_AQOI01000215.1:0-2764 GCF_000364665.1 Xanthomonas sp. SHU 199 | reverse complement strand
TGGCCGGTGGCGGCGGTGGTTCCGGCGCGCGCCACACGGTCAGCGCCGGGGCCGGTGCGCCATTGCGCTGCAGGTCGGCATCGACGCGCTTGCTGCCCGGCTGCACCGGGTGGAAGGCGATGCCGTCGGTGAGAAACGCATCGGCGTAGCCGGCCTGCGTGTACAGCGCGTCGATCGCCGCCAGCAGCGCGGGGCGCGAGCGGAAGTTGTGCGCCAGCGGCGGCGCGCGTTCGGCGTCCGCGGCGGCGGCCAGGTAGGTGCGCACGTCGCCGCCGCGGAAGCCGTAGATGGCCTGCTTCGGGTCACCGATCAGGGCCAGCAGTGGCCGCGTGTCGTCCGGCGCCGACAGCGATGGCGCGATCGCCGCGTCGTCCTGCACCGCAGCGGGATTGGCCGTGTCCGGGGCGAACACCTTGCGGAAGATCGTCCACTGACGGTCGTCGGTGTCCTGGAATTCGTCGACCAGGGCGACCGCGTACTGCGCGCGCAGCCGCTGCGCCAGGGCGGCGCCGTGCGGGCCTTCCAGCGCGCGCGCCACGCCCTCGACTAGGTCGTCGTAGGTCTGCACGCGGCGCTGCCGCTTGAGATAGGCCAGCCGCTCCACCGCGTCGGCGCGCAACGCGTGCAAGAGACGAATGCGACGTCGTGTGCGCCACTGCGCCAGCTGCGCCAATGCGGCCAGGTAGCCGTCGATGGCGTGGCCCAGCGGCGAGGCGGGGGTGCGCTCGGCGTGCTTCTTGTTGGTGCCGGCGGTCAGTTCGGCGGCGGTGAGCTTGATCAGCTTCGGATGCGGTGGCGCGTCCGCGGTCGGTGCCGCGGCGAAGGCGTCCAGCCAGTGCCACAGCGCGGTCAGCCAGTCGGGCTTGTAGCTGACCTTGCTCAGCACGCCGGCATCCATCGCCGCGGCGATCGCCTCGAAACAGGCGGTGCCGTGCGTGCGGAACGCCTCGGCCAGCGCCATGCCGGCGCGCTGCGCGGCCTGCTGCAACACGGCGCCGTCCTCGTCGGAAAAGACCGGCGCGGCCGGCAGCAAGGTCGGATGCCGCACCAGTTCGCGCAGATCGGTGGCCATGCCGTCCGGTCCGCCCGGCCACAGCGCCACCAGATCCTCGGCCATCGCCGGATCGGCGGCGCGTTGCCGCCACAGGTCGGCGGCGACGTCGCGCAGCAGTTCACGGTCGTCGGTGAGCAGTTGCGGCGCGGCGAAGGCCTGGCCGCTTTCCAGCGCGTGCTCGCGCAGCACGCGCGCGCAGAAGCCGTGGATGGTGAAGATGGCGGCGAGGTCGATGTCCTCGGCGGCCTGCTGCAGGCGGCGGCGCAGGGCCGCGGGGGTTTCGGTGCTGGCGGCCAGGTGCGCGGTGAGGATCGCGCGGGTGAGGGCGACGTCGGGCAGGTCTTGGTGGGGGGGTGACTGCGACAGGTCGGTCGCGGCTGATCCCGAGAAAGGGACAAGAGCCGCTCCTATGAGGCTTCCATCGGCGTCCGGCACCAGCGTCGCCGCCAGCGCCAGGCGCTCGCGGATGCGCCGGCGCAGTTCCTGGGTGGCGGCCTCGGTGAAGGTGACGGCGAGGATCTGGCCCAGGCGCAGGCCGCGTTCGACCACCAGGCGGGTGAACAGCGTGGCCAAGGTGAAGGTCTTGCCGGTGCCGGCGCTGGCCTCGATCAGGCGCACGCCGTGCAGCGGCAGTTGCAGGTAGGGGTCGCGGTCGGGTGCGGCGTTCATTCGGCGTCTTCCTGGGTGCCGCGCCAGCGCTGCCAGCTTTCGTTGAGCCGTTCCGGATCGAGCGCGGGGCCGGCGTCGCCCTGTTCGAGCAGGCCGAACACGCGCTGGCTGGTGGCGGCGAAGTCGGCGAAGCGCTGCGCGTCGGCGAACGGGTCGCGGCCGCGGCCGACCAGGCGCAGTTCCGGGCTGTCCGCCTCGCTCCAGCCGAAGCTGGCCTGCCATTGCGCGGCAGCGTCCTTGATCGCCTTGTCGAGATCGCCGGCGCGCGCGGCCTGGTAGTACTTCCAACTGCTGTACGGCGCGAACGCCAGCGGCGCCTGGCGGCCATGCCGGTACAGCTGCAGCAGCGCGGCCAGCGCCTGCTGCGCCTGGGCGGCGGGCAGCGGCTCGCGGTCCATCGGATGCGGGCCGAGGCTGTCGTCGTGGTCGAAGAAACGCACGTAGGGCGCGCGTTCGCCGGCGGCGCGCAGCAGCAACCATTCCAGCCCGTGGCGGATCGCGCTGCGCCCGCTCAAGGCGCCCACCTGCACGCGTGCCACGCCGGGCGCGTACCAACCCGGCAGGCGGCCATGCAGCGCGGTGCCGTCGAGGTCCACCTGCAGCCGCGGCGCCTGCGGTGCAGCGTCGCTACCGCGCCACTGCCGGAACGTCTCGGCATACGGACGCAACTGGCGCACGCGCTCGTCGAGCTGGCGCCGACCCAGCGGCCCGGACGGCAGCAGCGCGCGGGCGCGCAGGCGTTCGTAAAGGGCCTCGGTGTCCCCGCGCAGCACCGCTTCGAACACCTGCTGCTGCAGGCCGTACTGATCGAGCCCGCGGCTGGGCGCCAGCAGCGGTTCCAGGTCGCTGTCGGCCTGCGCCGGATCGGGCAGGCGCAGGCCCAGGCGCTGGCGCAGGAACTGCCCGGCCGGATCGACCAGCAGCCGGCGCAGGTCGTCGATGGACAGCTGCGAAGGCAGCGCGTCGTCGGCCGCGGCCGGCAGCGCGTCGATCCATGGCGCCAACGGCTGGCGCTGGCCGACCAGGCTGTCCACCGCCGGC
>NZ_AQOI01000214.1:0-15705 GCF_000364665.1 Xanthomonas sp. SHU 199 | reverse complement strand
TGAGGCGGTCGCCGCCACCGGCACGCCGCTGGTGGTGCTGCTGCGCAACGGCCGCGCGCTGGCGCTGCAGGGCGCGGTGCGCGACGCCGCGGCGATCGCGGTGACCTGGTACCTGGGCACGCAGACCGGCCCGGCGGTGGCCGACGTGCTGTTCGGCGACTACAACCCGTCCGCGCGCCTGCCGGTGAGCTTCCCGCTCGATGCCGGGCAGCAGCCGTACTTCTACAATCACCCGCGCACCGGCCGGCCGGAACTGCCGACGATGAGCGAGTTCAAGTCGCGCTGGCGCGAGGTGCCGAACGCGCCGCTGTATCCGTTCGGCCACGGCCTCGGCTATACCCAGTTCGCCTATGGCGCGCCGCAGCTCGACCGCACCCAGGTCGGCTGGGACGACACCCTGACCGTGACCACGCGCATCGACAACGTCGGCGAGCGTGAAGGCGAGGAAGTGGTGCAGTTGTACATCCACGACCGCGTCGCCAGCCGGGTGCGCCCGGTGCGCGAGTTGAAGGCGTTCCGCAAGGTGCGGCTGGCCGCGGGCGAGGGCATGGAGGTCCGCTTCACCCTCGACCGCCACGCGCTGGCCTTCACCGGCCGCGACGGACAGTGCGCGGCCGAGCCGGGCCTGTTCGACCTGTGGGTGTGCGCGTCCTCGGGCAGCGGCGAGCCGGTGGCCTTCGAGCTGCTGCCCGGCTGAGCCGGGCGCAGCGACAGCCGTCGCCGATGTGGGCGTGACGCCGATGGTGATTCGGCCGCGCGGATCGCCCCGATCCGGAGGCAGCGCCATGCCGCCCGGAGGACGCGCGCTGGCTGCTCTTGCAGCCACTTTCATGGTCTGGCGTGCCCCTGTGGGGCAACGGACGCGTGTCGTGGGTGCTGGCGCGTGTGCTCGTCGCGTCGGCTTCCTGCCTGCGGCCTGCGTTCCCGGCCTTCCATGCAGGACGCGGCGTGACGCCGCCTGCATCTGCGGAAGCGTTCCGATGCGGCCTGCTGCAGGCGTCTACGGCGGGTGCGGCGCGGCATCCACTGTGATCGGGTGCGTAACTCGCCGCTTTCCTCTACCTTATGCATTCAGGTTGCGTTGTCGGGATGCGCGCTGCGCCTCGCCCATGCGCCGATCCTGGTCTTCCCTCATCACAAGGAATTTCTCATGCAAGCTGCGCCCAAGACCTCCGCCGCCTTTATCGCTGCCTCCTGGGGGGCGTTGCTGCTGGGCACGGGCGGGTTCCTGATCGGCTTGTGGAATGCCGAAATGATGTTGAACGAGAAGGGCTATTACTTCACGGTCCTGCTGTTCGGCCTGTTCTCCGCGGTCTCGCTGCAAAAGAGCGTGCGCGACCGCGTCGAGGACATTCCGGTGAGTGGGTTGTATTACTCGATCTGCTGGTTCTCGGTGATCGCGGCGCTGGTGCTGTTGGCAGTCGGTCTGTTCAATGCAACCTTGTTGCTGAGCGAGAAAGGCTTCTATGCCATGGCCTTCGCGCTTAGCCTGTTCGGTGCAGTGGCGGTGCAGAAGAACACCCGCGATGCGGTGGGGGCCGGTCAAGGCGGCAAGCGCCACGTCGGGCAGACGCTGCCGCCTCCGCTGGAGTGATCCGCTCTGGCGCGCTGCCCCGGGCGGGCAGACCGCTGCCGTCGTGACCGCGACCACGGCTTGGCCGCGGCATGCTTGCCGTGCACGCGGGCTCTGCTAGGTTCGGGATTCGACCCCAACCGATAGGTGCACGTCATGCGAACTCCCTTGGGTTTGGCTTGCGCGCTGGCCATGGGCCTGGCGATCTCTGCGGCGCACGCCGCCCCTGCCGACACGGCGGCCGAGCGGCGCGGCGACTGGCCGTTCTCGGCGACCCCGGTCGCCACCTTCAACGAACCGTGGGCGATGAGCTTCCTGCCCGATGGCACCGCCTTGATCAGCGAGAAAGGCGGCACGCTCAAGCGCATCGATCCGGTCAGCGGCCATACCGGCACGGTCAGCGGCGTCCCCACCGTGGCGTACGGCGGCCAGGGCGGTCTCGGCGACGTGCTGGCGCATCCGGGCTTCGCCAAGAACGGCTGGGTCTACCTGAGCTACGCCGAACCCGGCAGCGGCGATACCCGCGGCGCGGCGGTGATGCGCGCCAAGCTGACCCTGGACAGCAGCGGCGGCGGCAGCCTGTCCCAACAGCAGGTGATCTGGCGGCAGCAGCCCAAGGTGTCCGGCAACGGCCACTTCGGCCATCGGCTGGCGTTCGGCCCGGACGGCAAGCTGTGGATCAGTTCCAGCGAGCGGCAGAAGTTCGATCCGGCGCAGGACATGAGCGGCAACCTGGGCAAGATCGTGCGTCTCAACGACGACGGTAGCGTGCCGGCCGACAATCCGTTCGCCAACCGCGGCGGCGTCGCCGCGCAGGTGTGGTCGCTGGGCCACCGCAACGTGCTCGGTCTGGCCTTCGACGCCAACGGCCGGTTGTGGGAACACGAAATGGGCCCGGCCGGCGGCGACGAGCTGAACCTGATCCAGCGCGGCGCCAACTACGGCTATCCGATCGTGTCCAACGGCGACCATTACGATGGCCGCCCGATTCCCGATCACAGCACGCGCCCGGAATTCGCCGCGCCCAAGGTGAGCTGGACGCCGGTGATCTCGCCGGCCGGCTTCGTCATCTACAACGGCAGCCGCTTCCCGCAGTGGCGCGGCAATGGCTTCATCGGCGGCCTGTCCTCGCAGTCGCTGGTGCGGATCGAGTTCAACGGCGAGACCGCACGCGAGGCCGCCCGCTACGACATGGGCAAGCGCATCCGCGAGGTGGAGCAGGGGCCGGATGGCGCGCTGTGGCTGCTGGAGGATGGCGCCGGTGGGCGGTTGCTGAAGTTGCAGCCGCTGGAGAGTTGAAGCACGCGCCAGGCAGCGACGGTTACGTCGCTGCCTGGCACTCGTTCATGCCTGGAAGCAGCAAAGTTCCATGCTCTTGCGAAGGCTGAAGAATGCGTGGCGGAAAGTATATTGCTGCCGCCTGACAACACGATTTGTGGGAGAGCGCCTCGACCCCACGCGCTCAGAAACTGAGGTTTAGATGTCTGCATCCAGGAACGCCGTCTTGATCAACTGCGTTGCACTGACGATTCTCGTTTGCTCCGCTTTGCTTCTGGCCATGTTTAGCTGGGTGACGCTTTTTGCATTCAGGGATATCGCTGAGGTTGTCTGCTGCCGCCCATTGCCAATCCGCATCGCGCCAGATCGGCAGATCGCGTTTCAGTCGGCAATTGTCGGGCTCACCTTTGCTTCTCTTTATATTCTGCGAAAGTCCGCTGCCAAGGAAGAGTGGCGGATTGGCTACTGGAGTTCTGTAGCTTCCGTTGGCTTGATGTGCGCGAACATCGCGTTTTACTTGGGGGTCAATGCAGGCTTGTTCAGGGGAGGATGACGCAGGATCGTCGCATAGACTGCAAGGCGCGGCGTGACTCGCGGCGTCCTCGGCGGCAATATGCCGCCAAGCGACGTTGTCTGATTCACTCCTGGTGATTGCCGGCACGCTCCCAGGCGCGACGCACCGCGTGGCGGGCCTTGCTCCAGCTCAGCGTCTGCGAACCTTTGTTGTTGTCCCAGTCGCGGTGCAGTTCCGCTTCCACCTGCTCGTAGGCGCGGTTGAAGTCGCGGATGCGCGCCTCGTGGCCGGCGTGGTAGGCGGGCTCGTAGTCCTCGAACCGCTCGCCTTCGCTGTAATAGGGCTCGTCGGCGAAACGATCGCGCCAGTATTGCGAGACGCTGTTGCGGTCCTCGTCGTTGGGCGCACGGCCGGGAATCTGATACGGAACGCTCATGATGGTTCTCCGTGGGCGATGAATGCGCTCCACGCTAGCCACGCCGGCGTTAAACCCGCCCCTGCGCGGCGTGATCGCGATATGAAACATTCATGCCTTCTGGCAGGCTGCGCCGGCGCTCAGGGTGGCTTACGATCCGCCGCTACGCCCCCTCTCTTCCGGCAAATCCCATGGCCGCCAACGGCATCGCCTTGTTGACCCCGTACCTGGCCACCGCCGGCGTCGGCTGGCTGTATTACCGACGCATCCGCCGCTATTTCGGCCGCCAGCCCTGGCAGCCGCGGCGCACCGGCGTGCGGCTGGGGTTCCTGCTGCTGGTCGCGGTCCTGCTGACCTGGCTGGCCGTCCAGTTGCCCGCCGTGCGCCTGGGCATGGCGCTGGGCGCCGTGGGCGGCGCCGCGTTGGGCGGCTTCGCCCTGCACCACACCCGCATCGAACTGCAGGACGGCGCGCGCTGGTACACGCCCAATCCGTGGATCGGCGCGGCGCTGAGCGTGCTGTTGCTCGGGCGCCTGGCCTGGCGCTGGGCCAGCGGGGCGTTCGCCGGCGGCAGCGCGGAAACCCTGCAGAACGCCAGTCCGCTGACCATGAGCATCGCCGCGGCGCTGATCGCCTACGGGCTGGTGTATGCCGCGGGTCTGTTGGCACGCATGCGGTCGCTGACGCCAGCCGCCTGACGATGACGACGCAATGGCGGCGGGCCTTCGGGCCGTGCCGCCGCGTCAGTACGGAACTGCGCAACGGAGAGCGTCTCGCGCCAGGCCTGGCCTAGCTGGCGTGATGTCAGTGCGCGGCAGCCGCCGCTTCGTAAGGCAAGGCCGTGGTGCCGACCGCGCGCAGCGGCGCATCGGCGGCATCCAACTGGTCCGGTTCGCCTTCGATCACCACCAGGATGCGTCCGGCCTCGATTTCCTCTTCGAAGTTGCGCCGTACCGGGTCGGGCACGGTGGATCCGACCAGCGCCGAGGACCAACTGCCGACCAGGGCGCCGGCGATGGCCATGACCCCTGCGCCGGCCAGGGTGATGCCCAGCGGCGGCACCGCGATCGCCGCCAGCCCGGCCAGCAGGCCGGCGGCGCCGCCGCCCAGGGCGCCGCGCGCCGCGGCCGGCACGGTGTCGGTCTTGCCTTCCTTGCGGTCGTCGGGGATGGCGTCCAGCTCGATGTCGCCGCGCGCGACCAGCGACAGATCGTCGTTGTCGAGACCGGCGCTGCGCGCGGCCTGCAGCGCACGCGTCGCGGTGGGCAGATCCGGAGCGCTGTAGACGCGGCGTCGTTTCATGGCGGGCGACCCTTGCTGGTGGGCATCCAGCGTCCGGGCGTCGCGGTTATCCGCGCGTGACCTGCGCGCAAGGCGGCGTGAAGGCGTTCACGCCGCGTCCTTGCGCGGGAACCGATAGAACAGCGCGCCCACCAGCAGCGCCACGCCCGCGGCGGCCAGGTTCTGCCAGCTGGCGCTGAGCAGCAGCGCCAGCGCCAGCAACAGCGCCGCGAGCGGGATCAACGGCCCGCCCGGCAGCCGCAGCGCGCCGGGCCGATCGCGATAGCGCCGTGCCAGCACCAGCACCGCCGCGGCGGTGCCGATGTAGGCGAACAGGCGGGTGACCATCGACAGCAGCGCCAGTTGCACGAACGAGCCGGACAGGGCCAACGCCAGCGACAGCACGCCTTGCAGCAGGATCGCCGCGGCCGGCGTGCGGAAGCGCGGATGCACCCGCGCCAGGAACGCCGGGCCGTAGCCGTCCTTGGCCAGCGCGAACAGGAAGCGCGGCCCCAGCATCACCGTGTTGCTGGTGGTGCCGAGGATGGAGATGGTGGCGCCGACGGTGAGGATCAGCGCCAGCGCTTCGCCACCGAAGCCGCTGGCGGCATCGGCCAGCGGCGTCGCCGATTGCGCCACGTTGGGCAGCGTGCCCTGCGCCACCACCTGCACCGCGGCGTAGATCAGGGTGACGGTGACGATCATGGTGATCAGCGCGAACGGCACGTCGCGGCGCGGATTGCGGTACTCGCCCGCGGCGGCCGGGATGTTCTCGAAGCCGGCGTACGCGAACAGCAGCAGCAACGCCGCCTCGCCGAGGTTGCCGACATCGTGCGGGTCCGGGGTCTTGCCCGAGAACGCCCACGACCAGTCCACGTAGAACACGCCGATCGCCACGAACAGCAGCAGCGGTACCAGCTTGCCGATCACCAGCGCCACGCCGGTGCGCGCGGCCGACTTCACCCCGATCACGTTGATCGCGGTGAGCAGGCCGAGCGAGCCGATCACGATGGCCAGGCGCGCGCCGCCCCCGGCCGCGGCCGGCCAGAAGCGCACCACCGCATCGGCCAGCCCGTTGCTCAGCGCCGCTGCCGAACTGATCCGGGTCAGCCAGATCATCCAGCCGATCTCGAAGCCGGCGAAGCGGCCGAACGCCTCGCGCGCATACAGATAGCTGCCGCCTGGCTCGTCGAAGTAGCTGGCCGCCTGCGCGTAACACAGCACCAGCAGCGCCACCGCCACACCGGCCAGCAGCACCGCCCACAGGCTCAGCGGCCCCAGCAAGGCAGCGGTGGCCGCGGGCAGCAGGTAGATGCCGCTGCCGATCACGTCGTTGATCGACAGCCCGACGATCTGCCAGCGGCTGACCGCACGCACCAGCCCGGGCGCGGGTGCCTGGCTCACGATGCCGGCTCCACGGCCGGCAATGCCCAGTCGGCCCGAAGGCGCTGGTAGGCACTGCGCGGCAACAGCACGAACAGCGGCGCGGCGGACGGCCGCAGCCACGCCAGCAGCCCCCGCATGTCGGCCGGCTGCATCGCGGTGCAGCCGGCGGTGGGCGCGCCCGGGGCGCGCCACAGGTGGGCGAAGATGCAGCTGCCGGCGCCGGGCGTGGCCTGCGCGTTGTGCTGGATCACGAAGCCTTCGCGGTAACGCTGGTCGCCGGCGTGTTGCAGGTCCAGGCGCATCGGTTCGGTGGACCCGGCGACCGCGTCCTTGCCGACCTTGTCGGCATCGACGATCTGGTTGTACAGCGGCGAACCGGGCACATCGATGCAGTAGTTGCTCTGCTGCATCGCTTGGTAGGGCATGGCGCTGTCGATGCGCGGTGCGTAGCCGAAGGCCTCGCCGATGGTGAACACCCCGGCCGGGCTGCGACCGTCGCCTTCGCGTTTCTGCGGGCCGTCGTCCTGCGCCGGATGCAGGCCCAGGCCCCAGGCGCTGCCGTGGCGGCCGAGGCTCACGTCGAAGGCCTTGCCCTGCGCGCGCCAGCCTTGCGCGTCGCGTTCGAACGCCTGCAGTTTGCCCTGCGGGCTGTCCCAGTCCGGCGCCAGCACCAGGATCAGCTGCTGCGCGCGCTGCAGCGCGGGCACGACGGCGTTGTCGGCGGCCATGCCGGGCGCGGCGATCAGGGCACACAGCAGGGCCAGGCCGATGCGCCAGGCGCGGTGGCGGCTGGCGTGCACTGGCGCGGCAGGGGACCGATGGAGCAGGGGCATGGGCATCTCCGGGGCGGCATGGGCGCGATGGACGCGCCATGGGTGAACGGTAGCGCAGTTGCGAGGCGGATGGCATGCGCTAGTGCCGTTGGCTTGCCGGCAACTAGGCCGATGCAGTGGATGGTGGGTGATGTCTGTGCTGGTGACCTGTGGGCGGTGGTATGGGTGTTGTGTCGTGAGTGCCTGTTCTGCACTCACGCAAGCTGATCCGTTGCCGTTGCCGTTGCCGTTACGGTTGCGGTTGCGGTTGCTGTCGCTGTCGCTGTCGCTGTCGCTGTTGCTCCTGCTCCTGCTCCTGCTCTTGCTCTTGCTCTTGCTTCTGTTGTTGCTGTTGTTCTGGCTTTTGACTTACCGGGTTCCCTTCCGAAGCGGCGGACAGCGCGGGGAAAAACCCGAAGGGCGGCGTACATGGATGTACGCCGTCCGCGGCAGGGGCAGGATGCCCCTTCCGCGGATCCCGTCTGGTTCGCGGACCCGGAGCGCGCAGCGCGGAGGGCGCAAGGCAGGGCGCGCTTTCTTTTGGTTACCTTTTCTTTGCGCGAGCAAAGAAAAGTAACTCGCCCGAAAGGGCGAAAGCCTTTAAAGCCTTTGCTGTTGCTGCTGCCGTTGCTTGAAGTTTGTCTGTCGGACGAGAAGATCTGTAGGAGCGGCTTCAGCCGCGACAGACACAACGGACTCTCGCTGTCGCGGCTGAAGCCGCTCCTACAATCCAGCCGCCGCCGTAGGAGCAGGTGCAAGAGCAAAGCTTTCGCCTGGCGGCGAGTTACTTTTCTTTGCTTGTGCAAAGAAAAGTAACCAAAAGAAAGCACACCCTGCCTCGCGCCCTCCGCGCTAGCGCGCTCCGGGTCCGCGTCCATCACGGGGATCCGCGGAAGGGGCATCCTGCCCCTGCCGCGGACGGCGCACGTCCTTGTGTGCGCCGCCCTTCGGGTTTTTCCCCGCGATGGCCGCCGCTTCGGAAGGGGACCCGGCAAGTCAAAAGCCAAAGCCACTGCAACAGCAAGAGCAACAGCACGAGCAAGAGCAACGGCAGTACTGACTGATGGTGCAGTTGTGCGACGCGCATGAGGCGCGGACGTTCCTCGACGTTCTCCCCCAGTCCGCGCCCGACGATAGGAAGCTAGCGACCCACCAGCGGCCGCGAAACGGAATCGCGCGCGACCAGCCGATGCGGCACAACATGATCGACATAAGCGCGCTCCGAACCGGCCCCCTGCCGGATCTCCCGCAGCAGCAGATCGATGGCCGTGTCGGTCATGTCCGCCACCGGTTGATGGATGGTCGTCAGCTCCGGCCACACCATCGTCGACGCCGAGGTGTCGTCGAACCCCACCACCGACAGATCCTCCGGCACCTTCAGGCGGCGGCGATGCGCCACCGACACCACCGCCGAGGCCATGTCGTCGTTGCTCGCGAAAATCGCAGTGGGGCGCGGCTGCAGGGCCAACAGCCGCTCCGCGGCCTCGAGTCCGGCGCGATAGGTGAAGTCGCCCGGCTGCACGAGCGCGGCGTCGTAGTCGATGCCCGCATCGGCCAGGGCATCCCGATAACCCTGCCAGCGGTGCGCACTCGCGGTCTGGTTCGGGTCGCCGGTGATGTAGCCGATGCGGGTATGCCCGTGCGCGATCAGGTGCGACACCATGTCATGGCTGGCGCGGCGGTCGTCGATGTGCACGCAGGACAGCCTGTCGCTGAAACGGCTCGACGCAATGGAGACGACGGGAATTCCGGCGTCGACGAACACGGCGACGATGGCCTTCGATTCGCACAAGGGCGCCGGGAGCAGCACGCCGGCCACGCTGCTGCAGAGCGTGCGTGCGGCCTCGCGGCGCGCACGCGCACCCAATCCGTCCCAGGTGGCGATCACCAGTTGCGCCGCCACGCGGGTGGAACCGCGCAGCGCGCCGACCAGCAGTTCGCGCAGGTAGCTGGAGCTGGGGTTGGTGTAGATCAACGCGATGCAGGTGTGCTGCGCGGCGGCCAGTGCGCTGGCCGCCGGATTGGGCCGGTAGTCCAGTGCGCGCACGCTGCGCATCACCCGCTCGCGCGTGCTCTCGCGCACGCCGGCGTGGCCGTGGGTGACGCGCGAGACGGTCATCGGCGAGACGCCCGCATGCGCCGCGACGTCGTCGATGGTGATGGCGTTCGCTCTTCGACGCGTCGTTTTGGGGGTGTTCTTCAAGGAATGCCGTCCTTTGTTGCGACGCATGATGACAAGCGATGTCCCGGGTGCGTAGTCTGCGCCGTGACGCGATGATAGCGCTATCAATCAGCGGCAGTCGGGCTCGGGGGGAGCCTTTATCGCGCGTCGTCTGGCAATCCTGAAACGGAGTTTTGAGTCGCAGCGACCGAAGAGCGCGCTGCGATGTTCGGCGTGGAAGACGGGCATCGCCCGTGCGTGCCTCTTAGGGGAGGGGCGGTACATCCATCGATCGCATGTCAGAGGGGAGAGTCATGAGCGCTTCTATGTTTCGTCGTAGCCCAGACCTGGGGGCTCGTCCATGAGCCGCACGCTGGCGAAGTTCAAATCCAGGGCCATGTTCACCTTCGTCGGTGGCGTCCTGGTCATCAATCCCGCATTCGCACAGGACGCGTCGACGCCGGCGCCGGCAGCAGAGCAACAGGCGCAGAGCAGCCCGACGCAGCTGGACACGGTCCAGGTCACCGGCCTGCGCAACAGCCTCAGCCAGGCGATGGACATCAAGCGCGACGCCCCGGGCGTGGTGGATGCCATCAGTGCCGAAGACATCGGCAAGTTCCCCGATACCAACCTGGCCGAGTCGCTGCAGCGCATCACCGGCATCTCCATCGAACGGCGCGATGGCGAAGGCGCACAGGTCACCGCGCGCGGCTTCGGCCCGCAGTTCAACATGGTGACGCTCAACGGGCGGCAGATGCCGGGCGCCGATGCGTTCGGCGCTGCCGGGCAGGTCGCCATCGGCGGTGTCGACGGCGGCACTCGTGCCTTCAACTTCGCCCAGCTGGCTGCCGAAGCGATCAATGGCATCGAGGTCTACAAGACCAGCCAGGCCAACATGCCCAGCGGCGGCATCGGCGCCACCATCAACATCCTGACCGCGCGCCCCTTCGACCACCAGGGCATCGTCGCCAGTGCCGGCGCCAAGGCCGTCTCCGACCGCAGCCAGCCGTTCGACAACGACATCACCCCGGAACTGTCGGGCATCTTCAGCTACAGCAATCCGGACAAGACCTTCGGCGTCGGCGTGAGCGCGAGCTACCAGAAACGCAAAGGTGGCTCGGTGCAGGCCACCGAGAACTACTGGAACGTGCAGCCGTGGACCGGCTCGATGCCCGGCAATCCGACCGTGGTCAATGCGCCGCAGATCGGCGCGCTGTACGCCCGCCCGAACGACCTGCGCTATGCGTTCTCCGAGTTCGAACGCGAGCGCGTCAACGGCCAGGCGGTGCTGCAGTTCGCGCCCACCGACAGCCTGACCCTGACCCTGGACTACACCTACTCGACCAACGAGATCACCGAGAATCGTGGCGAGCAGGGCATGTGGCTGCAGAACAGCAACTACACCGATGTGACGTTCGATACCAGCGGCGCGGTGGCGGTGCCGACCTACATCCGCGAGATCGCCGGCACCAAGGATTTCGGCCTCGAGCAGCAGCGCAGCATGCAGAAGTACAAGCTGGGCTCGCTCGGTCTGAATGCGGTGTGGAACGTGACTGACCGGCTCAAGCTCAGCTTCGACGCGCACGACTCGAAGAACGAAAGCCGTCCGAACGATCCGCTGACCGGCGGCGGCTCCCTGTTCATGAGCATCGCCGGCACCAACAACTGCACCACCGGGCCGCACTGCGGCGGCTCCTGGGTGCAGGAGCTGAACTTCAACAACGGCCTGCCGATCGGCACCCAGGTCTGGTATCCGAGCGACGCTGCTGCCGCGGCCAACGTCAACGGCGTGGTCAACCCAGGCTTCGTGCCGGGCGAGATCGGTTCGCAGGTGCTGCGGGTCAATTCGCAGAGCCAGATCAGCCAGATCAAGCAGGCCCGCATCGACGGCGAGTGGAGCTTCGATCAGGGCCGCTTCCAGTTCGGCGTGGACAGCAACAAGTCGACCACCCACCGCATCCAGGCCGCCGAGGCGTACTCCACGCTGGGCGACTGGGGCGTGGCCAACGTCGACCGCGATACCGCCGGCGGCCTGATGAACCTGATGCAGCCGGTCAACATCATCGGCCTGTTCCATGACTACGGCGGGACGAGTTGGCCGGCATGGCGCGGCGATGCGGGCCGGCTGGCGGAATGGGCGGCCAGCCAGTACGGCGTCGGCCTGGGCGTGAGCCCGCAGCGCGCCGCCGACAACTTCGTGGAGGAAAAGACCCGCTCGGCGTATTTCCAGGTGGAACTGGATGGCGAGCTGGCCGGTCGGCGCACCAATACCCGGCTCGGCGTGCGCTACGAAACCACCGACGTGGTGTCGACCTCGATCATCGCCACACCAGAGGCGATCGAGTGGCAGTCCAACAACGACTTCCGCGTGGTGCTGTCCAACGAGCAGCAGCCGTTCAGCGAGAAGACCACGTACAGCTACATCCTGCCCAACCTGGATTTCAGCATCGACCTCACCGATATGCTGAAAGGCCGCGTCTCCTTCGGCAAGAGCATCGCGCGCGCGCCGATCGGCAATCTGTATGCCGGCCCCGGGGCGCAGCAGCCTTTCGGCTCGGTGCTGATCGATCCGTCCTCGCGGGCCAGCGGCAACGCGCAGAATCCGTCGCTGAAGCCGCTGGAGTCCGACAACCTCGACCTGGCGCTGGAGTGGTACTTCGCCGATGCGAGCTACCTGTCGGTGACGTACTGGAACAAGTCGGTCAACAACTTCATCGGCAACACCGTCGTGCAGGAGAATCTGTACGGCCTGCGCGATCCCACCTCGGGTCCGGACGCGAAGTCGGCGCTGGCGTTCCTCACCAGCGGTGCCTGCCTCGCCCAGGTCGGCCCGGCCAATGCGGCGGCCTGCTCGGCCAACGACACCTCGCTGTTCACCGCGCTGGCCCTGCTGCGCAACAACCCGGCCGGCCTGGCCGCCTACAACGGCACTGGCGCGCAGGTGCTGGCGACCGAAGCCGCCTACGATCTCTACGGCGAGGCCGACGATCCGCTGTACGAGTTCAACGTCAACCGTCCGATCAACCAGAACCAGGCCAAGCTGCACGGCTGGGAGCTCGGCGGGCAGTACTTCCTCGGCGACACCGGGTTCGGCATCCTCGCCAACTACACCATCGTCAAGGGCGACGTCGGCTACGACAACGGTGGCGACCCGGGCATCGACCAGTTCGCGCTCACCGGCCTGAGCGACACCGCCAACGCGGTGCTGATGTACGAAAAGTACGGCTGGTCGGTGCGCCTGGCCTGGAACTGGCGCGACCAGTACCTGATCCTGGCCAACCAGGGCACCAGCCGCAACCCGTACTATGTGGAACCCTACGAGCAGTGGGATCTCAGCGTGAACTACACGTTGAACGATCACTGGTCGTTCGGGCTGGAGGCGATCAACCTGACCGGCGAGGACGTACGCTGGCGCTCGCGCACCTCGAAGATGATCGTGAAGCTGGCCGACCAGAGCCCGCGTTATATGCTGGGCGTTCGCTACAAGTTCTGAACAAGGCGGAGAGGTTCTCTTCGCATGTCGCCACGGGCGCCGCTGCGATTGCGGCGGCGCCCCGTGCCGGGCTCCAGAGGGGAGTGCGCATCACCATGCCGCGTTACGAGATGCTCAACAACATCGCCCATCGCGACCTGCGCGTGGCCACCGACTTCGGTCCGGAGTTCGGCGACGCGGTGGGGATGGTGCCGGCCTACCCCAGCGAGTACGCCGAGCTGCAGCGGGAGTATCCGATCTTCCTGCGCAAGGATCCGACGGACGGCGCCTGGCAGTCGGTGGCGCTGCTTGGGTTCGAGCAGCACGAAAACCTGTTCCTGCAGGACCGGCGCTGGATGGCCTCCTATCTCCCCGGGGCGGCGGCCAAGGGGCCGTTCCTGATCGGGTTCCAGGAGCAGCGGGTCGATGGCGTGCTGACCGAGGACGCGGTGCTGCACGTGGACATGGAGCATCCGCGGGTGACGGCGCTGCAGGGCGAGCCGGTATTCCTGCCGCAGGGCGGCAACACGCCCTATCTCGACCACATCGCCAAGGTGCTGCGCGGCATCCACGAGGGCAGTGCCTTCGGTGCGGACATGTTCGCCGCGCTCGATGCACACGGGCTGATCCAGCCGGTGGCGCTCGACGTGCAGCTCGATGCGCAGCACCGCGTCGGCGTGAACGGCCTGCACGCGATCGACCGTGAGCGCCTGGCCCAACTGGACGGCGCCGCGCTGGCCGCGCTCAACCGCGCCGGCTATCTGGAAGGCGCGTATCTGATGCTGGCCTCGCTGCACAACATGCGCCGCCTGATCGCCGAGAAGCAGCGACGCCTGCGCCTGCAGGATGCCGCCGGCGCGGCAGGCAGGAACTGAGCGTGCCGGACGGCGCAGCCATGCGGACACTGGAAGGCGTGCAACCCACTGCATTGCCACTGCAGGCGCTGGTGGCGGCCGGGGAGCCGGTGGTGTTGCGCGGCATCGCGCGCGACTGGGGACTGGTGCAGGCCGGACTACGCTCCACGCAGGACGCAATGGCCTACCTGCGCAGCTTCGAGGCGGGCGTGCCCGTTCCGTATTCCTTCGGCGAGCCCGGGATCGAAGGACGCCCGTTCTACAACGCCGATTTCACCCAGTTGAATTTCGAGGTCCGCCGCGGAACGCTCACGCAGGTGCTGGAGGCGATCGCCGCGACCTTCGAGGATCCGCGGCCGCCCACCTACTATGTCGCGTCGCTGCCGATCGCGCGGGCGCTGCCGGGGTTCGCGCAGGCCAACGACGCCGGCCTGGCCGGGCAGGGCGTCGATGCGCCGCCGAGCATCTGGATCGGCAACCGGGTCACGGCGTCCTGCCATTTCGACATGCCGGACAACCTGGCCTGCTGTGCCGTGGGCCGGCGCCGCGTCACCCTGTTTCCGCCCGAGCAGATCGACAACCTGTATCCGGGGCCGCTGGAGCCGACGCCTGGCGGCCAGGTGGTCAGCGTGGTGGATGTCGACCGCCCCGACTTCGCGCGTTATCCGCGTTTCCGCGATGCGCTGGCCAGCGCACGGCACGCCGAGCTGGAGCCGGGCGATGCGCTGTTCATCCCCAGCATGTGGTGGCACCACGTACGCAGCCTCGCGCCGTTCAACGTGCTGGTGAACTACTGGTGGCGCAGTGCGCCGGCGTTCCTGCCCTCGCCGCTGACGGCGTTGCAGCACGCGATGTGGGCGTTGCGCGATCTGCCGGCGCGCGAGAAGCAGGCCTGGGCCAAGCTTTTCGACTACTACGTGTTCGGCCCCGGCGAACGCGCAGGCCAGCACCTGCCCGAGGCCGCCCGGGGCGAACTGGCCCCGTTCGACGAGGCACGGGCACGCCGGGTGCGCGCGCAGTTGCTGGCGCGGCTGAATCGCTGATGGGAGCATCGCCTTGAACCTTGCCACCACAACGGACGGACGCATCCGCAAGGTCGTCATCGCCGGCGGCGGCACCGCGGGCTGGCTGGCCGGCTGCGCGCTGGCGCACCAGTTCCGCGATCGCCTGGACATCACCCTGGTGGAGTCCGAGCAGATCGGCACCGTGGGCGTCGGCGAGTCGACCGTGCCGCCGATCCGCACCTTCCACCGCTTCCTGCAGATCGACGAGCAGGAGTTCCTGCGCGCCGTGGCCGGCACGTTCAAGCTGTCGATCTCGTTCGAGCACTGGCGCCGCCCCGGCGATCGCTTCATCCATCCGTTCGGCACGATCGGGCAGGGCACCTGGGCCACGCCGTTCCATCATTTCTGGCTGGACAGCCTGCGCCGCGGCATGCCGTCGGACCTGGGCGATTTCTGCCTGGAGAGCGTGGCCTCGCGTGCGGACCGGTTCTCGCTGGAGACCCAGCCGCAGGTCAACTACGCCTATCACTTCGATGCCGCGCTCTATGCGAAGTTCCTCCGCAAGAAGGCCGAAGGCTACGGCCTGCGCCGGCTGGAAGGGCAGATCCGCGAGGTGCGGCAACATGCGCACGACGGTTCGGTCGCGTCGCTGCTGCTGGAAGACGGGCAGGTGATCGAGGGCGATCTGTTCATCGACTGCACCGGCTTCCGCGGCCTGCTGACCGAACAGACCCTGCACACCGGTTACGAGGACTGGCGCGAGTGGTTGCCCAGCGATCGCGCCGTGGCGGTGCAGACCGAGGCGGTCGCGCCGCCGGTGCCGTATACCCGTGCCATCGCGCACGAGGCCGGGTGGCGCTGGCATATCGCGCTCCAGCACCGGGTCGGGTGCGGGCTGGTGTTCTCCAGCCGGCACATGTCCGACGACGAGGCGCACGCCAAGCTGCTGCGCGAC
>NZ_AQOI01000213.1:0-21560 GCF_000364665.1 Xanthomonas sp. SHU 199 | reverse complement strand
CCCCCCCCGCCGCTGCGCGACCCGTGGCTGGTGCCGTTTCGCAGCGGGCGCAGGCTGCAGGCCTGGAACAGGAACGTGGTGGCGCTGGGCCTGGCCAGCGGCTTCATCGAGCCGCTGGAATCGACCAGCATCCACCTGACCATCAGTGCGGTGGTGCGCCTGATCCAGCTGTTTCCCCACGAGGGCATCAGCCCGGCGCTGGTGGAGCTGTACAACACGGTCAGCCGCCAGGAGATGGAGCACGTGCGCGATTTCATCATCCTGCACTACCACGCCACCCAGCGCGACGAGCCGATGTGGAAAGCCTGCCGCGAGATGGTGCTGCCCGAGTCGCTGGCGATCCGGCTGCGTGCCTGGCGCGAGCGGGCGCACGCCTGGCAGGACCCGGGCGAACTGTTCCGCGTGGACTCCTGGACCAGCGTGTTGCTGGGGCAGGGCATCCAGCCGGGACCGCCGCATCCGCTGGCCGCCGCCATCGGCGATGCGGATCTGCGCACGCTGCTGACGCGGATCCGGCAGCCGCTGCAGCAGGCCAGCGCGGCGATGCCGTCGCAGGCGGAGTTCATCGAACGCTATTGCAAGGCGTCGCCCGAGGTCTGGCGACGGAGCGTTTCCCTGGCGTAACGGCACATACGCTGTCGTCCAAAAATGATAGCGCTAACGAAAAGGCGGCACGACGTGGAAGAACGGGAACTGGTAGCCGGAATCGATGCGGGAACGCAGAGCCTGAAGGTCGTGGTCTACGACCCGGTCAGGCGCAGCGTCGTGGCCAGCAGCAGTGCGCCGCTGGAGTTGCATTCCGCCGCCGATGGCAGCCGTGAACAAAACCCCGCCGACTGGGTCGCGGCCCTGCAGGCCTGCTTCCAGGCCATCGATCCTGCGCTTCGTTCGCGCCTCGCCGCGCTGGCGGTGTCCGGCCAGCAGCATGGCTTCGTGCCGGTCGATGCGGCAGGCGAGGTGCTGGCGCCGGCCAAGCTGTGGTGCGACACCAGCACCTCGGCCGAGTGCGTGCAGATCATGGACGCGCTCGGCGGCGCGGCGCGCACCATCGCGCTGGCGGGCAACCCGATCCTGACCGGCTACACCGCCTCCAAGCTGCCGTGGACCAGGACGCACCGGCCCGAGGCCTATGCGCGGCTCGCCACGATCCTGCTGCCGCACGACTATCTCAACTTCGTGCTGACCGGCCAGCGCTTCTGCGAGTACGGCGACGCGTCGGGCACGGGCTGGCTGGACGTGCGCACGCGCACCTGGTCGACCGAGCTGCTGCGTGCCACCGATCCGCAGCGCGATCTGGCGGATTGCCTGCCGCGCCTGGCCGCACCCGATGCCCTGTTCGACATCGACCCGTCCGCCGCTGTCATGCTGGGCGTGCCAGCGACGCTGAAGGTCGCCGTCGGCGGCGGCGACAACATGATGGCGGCCATCGGCACCGGCTGCGTCGTGCCCGGTCGCCTGGCGATGAGCCTGGGCACCTCGGGCACCTTGTTCGCCTACTCCGACACGCCGGTGGTCGACCCGGACGGTGCGTGGGCCGCGTTCTGCTCGTCGACCGGCGGCTGGCTGCCGCTGATCTGCACGATGAACTGCACCGTGGCGACCGAACAGGTCGCCGCCGCGTTCGGCTTCAGCACACGCGACGGCGATGCGCATCTGCACGCCACCGCGCCCGGTGCCGACGGCCTGGTGATGCTGCCGTTCCTCAACGGCGAGCGCACGCCGGACCTGCCGTTGGGCAAGGGCCTGCTGGCGGGCCTGGACACGGGCAACATGACCCCGGCTCACCTCTATCGCGCGGCGATGGAAGGGGCGACCTACAGCCTGAAGTACGGTTTCGACGACTTCGTGCGTGCCGGCATGCACTTCGAGCGCATCGTGCTGACCGGCGGCGGCAGCAACAGCGGCGCGTGGCGGCAACTGGTGGCCGATGTGTTCGGCCTGCCGGTGGACGTGCCCATGCAGCCGGAGGGCGCGGCATTCGGCGCCGCCTTGCAGGCGCTGTGGGCCGTGGGCCTGGCACGCGGCGATGCCGCTTCCATCGCCGACATCGCGCAACAGCATGTGGCGGTCGATCCGCAGCTGTCCGCCCGTCCGGATCCGGCGCGCACCCAGGCCTATGCCGCGGCCTATGCGCGCTTCCTGCGCCATCTCGACACCTGCCTGCCGCTGTTCCGCGGCTGATTGCCCGTTTCGCACGCCCTCCCACCACGACAGGAACCCGCACCATGCACACCCAACCTTTCATCGGCGCCAAGGAATACTTCCCAGGCATCGGCCGCATCCCCTTCGAAGGCCGCGGCTCGGACAACCCGCTGGCCTTCAAGGTCTACGACGCGAACAAGGTCGTCGGCGGCAAGACCATGCAGGATCACCTGCGCTTTGCAGTCTGCTACTGGCACACCTTCTGCAACGCCGGGCAGGATCCGTTCGGCCCGGGCACGCGCCATTTCCCGTGGGAGGTCGGCGCGCCGATGGCCAGCGCCGAGGCGAAAGTGGATGCGGCGTTCGAGTTCTTCACCAAGCTCGGCGTGCCGTACTGGTGCTTCCACGACATCGACCTGGCGCCGGACGCCGACGATGCCGGGCAGTACGAGAAGAACCTCAAGCACATGGTCGGCCTGGCCAAGGCGCGCCAGGACGCGACCGGCATGAAGCTGCTGTGGGGCACGGCCAATCTGTTCTCGCATCCGCGCTACATGAACGGTGCCGCGACCAATCCCGATTTCGCCGTGGTGGCGCGTGCCGCGGTGCAGGTGAAGGCGGCGCTGGAGGCGACGGTGGAACTGGGCGGCGAGCACTACGTGTTCTGGGGCGGCCGCGAAGGCTATGCCTCGCTGGTCAACACGCAGATGAAGCGCGAGCTCGAGCACTTCGCGCGCTTCCTCACCATGGCGCGCGACTACGGCCGCAGCATCGGCCTGAAGGGCAACTTCCTGATCGAGCCCAAGCCGATGGAGCCGATGAAGCACCAGTACGACTTCGACAGCGCGACGGTGGCGGGCTTCCTGAAGCAGCACGGCCTGGACAAGGACTTCAAGCTCAACATCGAGGCCAACCACGCCACGCTGTCCGGCCACACCTTCGAGCACGACCTGCAGGTCGCCTCCGACCACGGCCTGCTGGGCAGCATCGACGCCAACCGCGGCAATGCGCAGAACGGCTGGGATACCGACCAGTTCCCGACCGACCTGTACGACACCGTGGGCGCCATGCTGGTGGTGCTGCGCCAGGGCGGCCTGGAGGGCGGCCTGAACTTCGACGCCAAGGTGCGCCGCGAGTCTACCGAGCTGGAGGATCTGTTCATCGCCCACATCGGTGGCATGGACGCGTTCGCCCGCGGGCTGGAAGTCGCCCATGCGCTGCTCAACGACTCGCCGTGGGAGCAGTGGCGCCGGGAGCGCTATGCCAGCTTCGACAGCGGCGCCGGCCAGGACTTCGCCCGCGGCGCGCTCGGCCTCGCTGAACTCGCCGCATTGGGCGCGAAGGGCGGCGAGCCGCGGCAGATCAGCGGCCGCCAGGAGCGCTACGAGAACCTGATCAACCAGTACCTGCTGCGCTGAGCGCGGCGGCAAGGAGCAGCGCCGTGACCGACACCGATTCCACCCGCCAAAGCGGCGCGTTGCTGGCCGCACTGCTGCTCGCGCTTGCCGTGTGCAAGGGCGATGTCCAGGCCGCGGCGCCTGCCACGGCAGAGGCCAGCCCCTGGCCCAGCGTGACCTGGCCACTGCCCGAGGATCCCGCGCTGGAACAACGCCTCACCGACCTGATCGCCACCATGACGGTGGAGGAAAAGGTTGGCCAACTGGTGCAGGGCGATATCGGCAGCCTCACCCCGGAGGATGTGCGCACCTATCGGTTGGGGTCGATCCTGGCCGGCGGCAATTCCGATCCCGGCGGCCGCTACGATGCCGCACCGGCCGAATGGCTGGCGCTGGCCGATGCGTTCTATGCGGCGTCGATGGACACCTCGCACGGCGGCAAGGCGATTCCGGTGCTGTTCGGCATCGATGCGGTGCACGGGCAGAGCAACATCGTCGGCGCCACCCTGTTTCCGCACAACATCGGCCTGGGCGCGACCCGCAACCCGGCGTTGCTGCGCCGGATCGGCGAAATCACCGCGCTGGAGACCCGTGCCACCGGCATGGAGTGGACCTTCGCGCCGACCGTGGCGGTGCCGCAGGACGACCGCTGGGGGCGTACCTACGAGGGCTATTCCGAATCGCCCGAGGTGGTGGCCAGCTACGCCGGTGCGATGGTCGAGGGGCTGCAGGGCAAGGTGGGTACGCCCGCGTTCCTCGATGGTCGCCATGTGATCGCCTCGGTCAAGCACTTCCTGGGTGATGGCGGCACCACTGACGGCCGCGACCAGGGCGACACCAAAATCGGCGAAGCCGAGCTGGTGCGCATCCACGCCGCGGGCTATCCCCCGGCCATCGCCGCCGGTGCGCAGACCGCGATGGCCTCGTTCAACAGCGTCAACGGCGAAAAGATGCACGGCCACAAGGCCTACCTGACAGATGCGCTGAAGGGGCGCATGCACTTCGGCGGTTTCGTGGTCGGCGACTGGAACGGCCACGGCCAGGTCAAGGGCTGCACGCCGACCGATTGCCCGGCCACCATCAATGCCGGCCTGGACATGGCCATGGCCTCGGACAGTTGGAAGGGCTTCTACACCACCACGCTGGCGGCGGCGAAGAACGGCACCATCTCGCAACAGCGCCTGGACGATGCGGTACACCGGATCCTGCGGGTCAAGATGCGGCTGGGCCTGTTCGAGGCGGGCAAGCCGTCGGCGCGCGCGGTCGGTGGGCAGTTCGCGCTGATCGGCGCGCCGGCGCATCGCGCGGTGGCACGGCAGGCGGTGCGCGAGTCGCTGGTGCTGTTGAAGAACCAGGGCGGCGTGCTGCCGCTGTCGCCGAAGCAGCGCATCCTGGTGGCCGGCGACGGCGCCAACGACGTCGGCAAGCAGGCCGGCGGCTGGACGCTGAACTGGCAGGGAACCGGCACCACCCGCAAGGACTTCCCGAATGCGGACACCATCTACGAAGGTTTCGCGCAGCAGGCCAAGGCCGCGGGCGGCGAGGCCGTGCTTTCGGTCGACGGCACGTACGCCACCAAGCCGGACGTCGCGGTGGTGGTGTTCGGCGAGAACCCGTATGCGGAGTTCCAGGGCGATCGGCCGACCCTGGCCTACAAGCCGGGCGATGACACCGACCTGGCGCTGATCAAGCGGCTCAAGGCCGACGGCATTCCCGTGGTTGCCGTGTTCCTCAGCGGGCGCCCGCTGTGGGTCAACCGCGAACTCAATGCGGCCGATGCCTTCGTGGCGGCATGGCTGCCCGGCTCGGAAGGCGCGGGTATCGCCGACGTGTTGCTGCGCACTGCGCAGGGCGGCGTGCAGCACGACTTCAAGGGCACGCTGAGCTTCAGTTGGCCGCGCACGGCCACGCAATACGCCAACAACGTGGGGCAACAGGGCTACGACCCGCTGTTCGCCTTCGGCTACGGCCTGCGCTATGCCGACAATGGCAACCTGGCCAGGTTGCCGGAAGTCTCCGGCCTCACCGGCAACGAAGCTGCGGCCGGCGTGTTCTTCGTCCGCGGCGCGGCCGGCCCGGGCATGGCGCTGCGCCTGGAAGGCAGCACCGGGCAGGGCGTCACCGTCACCCGCGTGCCGGAATCGCTTGAGGGCGCGCTGCTCAAGGTCACCGGCGTGGACCACCTGGCGCAGGAGGATGGCCGCCGCCTCGCCTGGTCGGGCGGACGCGAGGCGGTGGTCGCACTGCAGTCGCATACCTCGCTGGACCTGCAGCGCGAGAGCAATGGCGACCTGATGCTGGTGACCACGCTGCGCGTGGACGCCGCCCCGCAGGGCGAGGCGTGGCTGGCGGTCGGCTGCGGCAGCGGCTGCGCCGCGCGGGTGGCGATCGGGCCGACGCTGACAGCCCTGCCGGTCGGCCAGTGGAAGCGCGTGGGCGTGCCGCTCAAGTGCCTGGCGGCGGCCGGCGCGGATCTGAGCAAGCTGGATCGTCCGTGGGCTTTGACCACGGCGGGCGCGATGACGCTGTCGGTGTCGCGGGTCGCGCTCGGCGCATTGAACGAAGCGGAGAGCACTGTCGCATGCCCGAGCGCGTGAGCCTGCGTCCTGCGTCAGCGCCCCTTGGGTGGGCCGGCGACCGAACCACGCAGCACCAGCCGGTGCGGGACCACGTGGTCGCTGGACATGCGTGCGTCGTCGCGCTTGCGGCGGATGCTGCGCAGCAGGATGTCGATGGCGGCATCGGCCATCGAGGCGATCGGTTGGTGGATGGTGGTGAGTTCCGGCCACACGGTGGTGGCGGCCGAGGTGTCGTCGAAGCCGACCACCGACAGATCGCGCGGTACTTCCAGGCCGCGCCGGTGCGCCACGGAGATCGCCGCCGCGCCCATGTCGTCGTTGCTGGCGAAGATCGCGGTCGGCGGCCGCCGCTGCGACAGCAGCTTCTCGGCGGCGGCCAACCCCGAGCGGTAGGTATAGTCGCCCTGCTGGACCAGGCCGGGTTCGACCTTCAGCCCGGCCTCCTGCAGCGCGGTGACGAAGCCCTCGTAGCGCCGCGCACTGGCGCTGAGGTCCTGGCGCCCACGGATGAAGCCGATGCGCCGGTGGCCGTGCTGGATCAGGTGTTCGGCCATCTCCTTGCCGGCATGGAAGTCGTCGATGCGCACGCAGGAGATCGCGTCGCTGAGGCGCCCGGCGGCGATCGCGATCACCGGGATGCCGGCCTTCACCAGTTCGCTCACCGCCGCCTGCGATTCGCACAACGGCGGCGGCAGGATCACGCCATCCACGCGCCCGCCCAGGGCACGCGCGGCCTTGCGCTCGGCATCGGGGTCCAGGTCTTCCCAGTAGTGGATGACCAACTGGATGGCGGCGTTGGACGCGACGCGCAGCAGGCCGACCAGCAGCTCGCGCAGGTAGGCGCCGCTGGGATTGGTGTAGATCAGGGCGATGCGGGTGTGCTGCGCGGCGGCCAGCGAACTGGCGGCCAGGTTGGGCGTGTAGCCCAGCTCCCGCACCGCGCGCATCACGCGCTCGCGGGTGGCATCGCGCACCTTGCCCTGGTTGATCGCGCGCGACACCGTCATCGGCGAAACCCCGGCCAAGGCCGCCACCTCGTCGATCGTCACCCCGCTGGTCTTGCGGCGGACCGCTTTCTTCGGCTTGTCCAAAACGCGTTCCCTTTGTTGTTCCTGACGCTGCCGCGCCGCGGGTACGCCGTCAGCTTACAAGGTTTGCTGGCGGCGCTTGGGCGCCGTCCGCATGTCATGCGGTGTCAGTGGATGGCGTGTGCTGCCATGGCGTTGATGGCCTGCGCGGGCAGCGTGCATGCGGAGGATGGCGCTGCGTTGTGGTTGCGGTACCTGTCCTCACAAGGCGCCGCACGTGCGGATGACGCCGCGCGCCTGGCCGAGGTGGTGGCGCCGGCGCGGACGCCGACGCAGCGCGTGGCGCGCGACGAGCTGGTGCGTGGCCTCACCGGCCTGCTGGGGCGTGCCCCGGCGACGCGTGTGGCCGCAAGCGGCGATCACGCGGTGGTGTTGGGCACGCCGCAGTCGTCGCCAGCGCTCGCGCCGTTCCGCGAGGAGATCGCGTCGTTGGGCGAGGAGGGTTACCTGCTCAAGCGCACCCGCATCGACGGGCACGCGGTGCTGCTGGTGGCGGCACGCCAGGACATCGGTGTGCTGTATGGCGTGTTCCATCTGCTGCGCCTGCTGCAGACCGGCGCGTCGCTCGACGCGCTCGCGGTGCGCGAGTCGCCACGGATCCGGCTGCGCGTGCTCGACCATTGGGACGACCTGGACGGCCACGTCGAGCGCGGCTATGCGGGCCGCTCGCTGTGGGACTGGCAGAGCCTGCCGGAATGGCGCGACCCGCGTTACACCGACTACGCGCGCGCCAATGCCTCGATCGGCATCAACGGCACCGTGCTCAACAATGTCAACGCCAATGCGCAGAGCCTGGCGCCGGCCTACCTCGACAAGGCGGCGGCGCTGGCGGACGTGTTCCGGCCCTACGGCATCCGCGTCTACCTGAGCGCACGCTTCAGCGCGCCGATCGAACTGGGGGGATTGAACACCGCGGATCCGCACGACCCGGCCGTGCAGCGCTGGTGGCGCGACAAGGCCGATGAGATCTATGCGCGCATTCCGGATTTCGGCGGCTTCCTGGTCAAGGCCAACTCGGAAGGTCAGCCCGGCCCGCAGGACTATGGCCGTTCGCACGCCGACGGCGCCAACCTGCTGGCCGATGCGCTGGGGCCGCACGGCGGCGTGGTGATGTGGCGGGCCTTCGTCTACGCCCACGACGTGCCGGTGGACCGCGCCATGCAGGCCTACACCGAGTTCGTCGGCCTCGACGGCGCCTTCCGCCCGAACGTGATCGTGCAGGTCAAGAACGGTCCCATCGATTTCCAGCCGCGCGAGCCCTTCCATCCGCTGTTCGGCGCCATGCCGCGCACGCCGCTGATGCTGGAGGTGCAGATCACCAAGGAGTACCTCGGCTTCGCCACGCACCTGGTCTACCTGGGGCCGCTGTACGAGGAAGTGCTGCAGTCCGACACCCATGCCCGCGGCGCGGGGTCCACGGTGGCGGACGTGGTGGATGGCACATCGGAGGGCCATGCCCTGACCGGCATCGCCGGCGTCGCCAACATCGGCAACGACCGCACCTGGAGCGGCTCGCACTTCGACCAGGCCAACTGGTACGCCTTCGGCCGTCTCGCCTGGAATCCGCGCCAATCCGCCCGCGCCATCGCCTCGGACTGGGCGGCGATGACGTTCTCGCCGGCGCCCGAGGTGGTGCAGCCGATCGTGGGGATGATGATGGGCTCGCGCGAGGCGGCGGTGAACTACATGACCCCGCTGGGCCTGCACCACCTGATGGCACGCGGCCACCACTACGGCCCCGGCCCCTGGGTGGACGGCGGCCCACGCGCGGACTGGACCGCAGTGTATTACCACCGCGCCGACCGCAATGGCATCGGCTTCGACCGCACTGCGCATGGCAGCAATGCGGTGAGCCAGTACGCGCCGGACGTGGCGGCCGTGTATGGCGACCCGGCGCGGGTGCCCGAGTCGCTGCTGCTGTGGTTTCACCACGTGCCGTGGGACCACCGCATGGCCTCCGGACGGCCGTTGTGGGACGAACTGGTCGGCCGCTATACGCAAGGCGTGCGCCAGGTGCAGACCATGCAGGCCACCTGGGATGGGCTGCGCGGCAAGGTGGATGCCGAGCGGCACGCGCAGGTGGCGGCGTTCCTGCGCATCCAGCTGCGCGAAGCGCAGTGGTGGCGCGATGCCAGCGTGGCGTACTTCCAGTCGGTGAGTGGACGGCCGTTGCCCGCGGGCGAAGCCGCGCCGCCGCACCCGTTGGCCTGGTACCAGGCGCTGCAGTTTCCTTCCGCACCGGGAGATGGACGATGAAGCCGACCACGTGGATGGGCTGGTTGCTGGCGGCCGCCTTGGCGTGCAGCGCCACGCCCTGCGTGGCGCAGGACGCGGCGACGCCGCTGTTGCATGCGCTGTTTCAGGATCACGCCGTGCTGCAGCGCGACCGGCCGATGCCGGTGTGGGGGAACGCCGCGCCGGGTGCCACGGTGTCGGTGACCTTCGCCCGGCAGTCGGTCAGCGCACGTGCCGATGCCGGCGGCCGCTGGCATGCCACGTTCAAGCCGGTCGCCGCGGGCGGTCCTTACGACATGACGGTGCGCGCGGGACAGGCGCGCCAGGTCGTGCGCGATGTGCTGGTGGGCGATGTGTGGCTGTGTTCCGGGCAGTCGAACATGGAGCTGCCGGTGTGGCGCGCGCTGGATGCGAGCCGCGAACTGGCTGCGGCCGCCGAGCCCAGCATCCGTCTGTTCACCGTGCCCAAGGCCGCGGCGGTCGCGCCGCAGGAGGCGTTCGCGGCTGCGGTCGCGTGGCAACCCGCGGCGCCGGACACGGTGCGCGAGTTTTCGGCCGCGTGCTTCTACTTCGCGCGGGAGCTGCAGAAGACGGTCAAGGTGCCGATGGGGCTGATCCAGGCGGCCTGGGGCGGCGCGCGGATCGAGGCCTGGACCAGCGCCGACGCGTTGCGTGCGCAGGGCGGCATGGACGAGGCGCTGGACGTGCTGGCGCTGTACGCCACCGAGCCCGTCGCCGCGAGCGCGCGCTGGGGCCGGCATTGGCAGCAATGGTGGACCACGCGCGCCGGTGCCAGGCCGGGCGATACGCCATGGCAACCCGGTGCTGACAGCACGGGGTGGCAGGACGCGCCGGCGGCGCTCGGGGCATGGGAGCGCTGGGGCGTGCCCGCGCTCGCCGACTACAACGGCATGGTCTGGTACCGCACCCAGGTCACCCTGAGCGCCGCGCAGGCGGCGCAGGGCGCACGGCTGGTGCTGGGGCCGGTCGACGAGACCGACATGACCTGGGTCAACGGCGTGGCCGTGGGCAGCCAGAACGCGCCGAGCGATCCACGCCGGTATGCGCTTGCGCCCGGCCTGTTGAAGGCGGGCACCAACACGGTGGTCGTCAACGTGCTGGATACCTACGGCGAAGGCGGACTGGCAGGCCCCGCCACTGCGCATGCCGTGGAATTGGCCGATGGCACGCGCGTCGTCCTGGATCGGCATTGGCAGTACCGGGTCGCGCCCGATCCGCAGTCACCGCCGTTGGCGCCGTGGCATGCGGCCTCCGGTATGTCGACGCTGTACAACGGCATGATCGCGCCGCTGGGGCGTTACGGGCTGCGCGGCATGCTGTGGTATCAGGGCGAATCCAACACCGGCGACGGCGCCGCCTACGCGACGCGGTTGCGCGGCTTGCGCGACGACTGGCGCCGGCAGTTCGGCGCAAAGATGCCGCTGCTGGTGGTGCAGCTCGCCGGCTACGGCCTGCCGCCGCAGGCCCCGGTGGAGAGCGGCTGGGCGCAGGTGCGCGAGGCGCAGCGCCGCGTGGCCGCGGAAGACGCGTGCAGCGGCCTCGCGGTGGCCATCGACATCGGCGATGCCTACGACATCCATCCGCCGAACAAGCAGGAACTGGGACGGCGCCTGGCGCGGGTGGCGCGCCACGTGGTCTATGGCGAACGCGCACTGGCGCCGTCCGGCCCGATCCCCCGCACGGCAACGCGCACGCAGGACGGGGTGCGCATCGTGTTCGACGACGTCGACGGCCGCCTGGTCACGACCGGGGCGAGCGGCCCCATCGGCTTCGAGCTCTGCGATGCCCAGGCGCAACACTGCACGTATGCCGACGCGGCGCTGGACGGGCACACCGTCGTCCTGCGCAGTCCCCAGGCCGCTGCCGCCGCCGCGGCCGCGCGCGTGCGCTACTGCTGGGCCGACGGCCCGGTCTGCACGCTGCGCGACAGTTCCGGTGCGCCGGCAGGACCGTTCGAGCTCTCACTCTCCGAAGGAGTTCCCTGATGCGCCCGTTGCTCGCCACGGCCGTCCTGCTGTTGTCCGCTGCGCTGCAACCGCTGTGGGCCGCGCCCGCACCGCCGGTCTATTTCGACTGGTTCGACTACGCCGGGCGCGACGCAGCCTTCGATGCGCCGTTGCCGGCCGGGCATTACCGCAACCCGATCCTGGCCGGTTTCCACGCCGACCCGAGCATCGTGCGCGCGAACGGGCGGTTCTATCTGGTCAATTCCAGCTTCACCTACTTCCCGGGCATCCCGGTGTTCGAGAGCGTGGATCTGGTGCACTGGAAACAGATCGGCAACGTGATCGACCGGCCGACGCAAGTCGACTTCGATGGCCTGAGCGTGTCGCGCGGCATCTTCGCGCCGGCCATTTCCTATCACGACGGGGTGTTCTACGTGGTCACCACCGCCGTGGACAGCGGCGGCAACTTCATCGCCACCGCGCGCGATCCCGCCGGGCCCTGGTCGGATCCGCACTGGCTGACGGGCATCGGTGGCATCGACCCGTCGCTGTTCTTCGACGCCGACGGCCGCGTCTACCTGCTCAACAACGACGTGCCGCCCGGCGCGCCGCGCTACGACGGCCACCGCGCGATCTGGATGCAGCAACTCGACCTGGCGACCTTCACCCCGGTGGGGCCGCGCAAAGTGCTGATCGACGGTGGCGTCGAGCCGGCAAAGAATCCGGTCTGGATCGAGGGGCCGCATCTGTATCAACGCGACGGCTGGTACTACCTCTCCGATGCCGAGGGCGGCACCGGGCCGCAGCATTCGCAGGTGGTGCTGCGCAGCCGCGACGTGTGGGGGCCTTACCAGCCGTATGCGGGCAATCCGATCCTCACTCAGCGCGACCTGCCCGACGCTAGGCCGCTGCCGATCGCCAACGCCGGGCATGCGGACCTGGTGGAAGGGCCGGATGGTTCGTGGTGGGCGGTGTTCCTGGCCAGCCGCACCTACGACGTGCGCCACTACAACACCGGGCGCGAGACCTACCTGCTGCCGGTGCAGTGGCGCGACGGCTGGCCGGTGATCCTGCCGGCCGGGCAGGCCATCCCGTATGCGTTCAAGGCGCCGTCGTGGATGCAGGGCGAGGCGTCGCAGGCGCCGTCCACCGGCAACTTCGTCGAGCGCGATGAGTTCGATGCGCCGACGCTTGGCCGCGGCTGGTTGCGCGTGCGCGTGCCCAGGCAGGACTGGGCGGACCTGCGCACGCGTCCGGGCAGCCTGGCCGTGCATCCGCTGCCGGAGAACCTGGACACCTTGCGCAATCCCGCCTTCCTGGGGCGTCGCCAACAGCATTTGCGGTTCGAGGCCAGCACCGCGCTGACCCGGCCGGCGGCGGACGTGGCGGCGGGGCTTGCGGCGTTCCAGAACGAGGACTGGTGGTATTTCCTCGGCGTGCGCAGTCTCGGCCGCGATCGCGTGGCGGTGTTTCTCGAAGCGCGCGCGGGCAAGGGCGCGACCAGAACCATTGCCAGCCGCGAAGTGGACGCGTCCACGTCGCTGCGTTTGAAGATCGCCGGCGACGCCGGCACGTATGCGTTCGCGTTCGACGCCGGCACGGGGCAGGGCTGGCAGACCCTCGCCGACGACGTCGACGGAACCGTGTTGAGTACGGATCGTGCAGGCGGCTTCGTGGGCGCCCTGCTCGGTCCTTTCGCGCGCGACGAGCGCGCCCCCAGGAGCAAACGATGATGACGCGCAGGTCTTCCTTTCGCAGCGGTGTTCGCGGCCGCCTGTTCCGTACGTTGGCCCTGTGCGCCGCCACCGCGCTGGCCGGCGTGGGTCATGCCGCCGACGCCGTCGACGCCACGCCGTGGCAGGACACCTCGGCCAGCTTCGAAGCCCGGGCGGCGGCGCTGGTCGCGCAGATGACCCTGGAGGAGAAAGCGGCGCAGATGCAGAACGCCGCGCCGGCGATCGAGCGCCTGGGCGTGCCGGCCTACGACTGGTGGAACGAAGCGCTGCACGGCGTGGCGCGGGCCGGGCAGGCTACGGTGTTTCCGCAGGCCATCGGGCTGGCCGCCACCTTCGACGTGCCGTTGATGGGGCAGGTGGCCACCACCATCAGCGACGAGGCGCGCGCCAAGCACCACCAGTTCCTGCGCGAAGGCGCGCATGGCCGTTATGAGGGGCTGACCTTCTGGTCGCCGAACATCAACATCTTCCGCGACCCGCGCTGGGGCCGCGGCCAGGAAACCTACGGCGAGGATCCCTACCTCACCGCGCGCATGGGCGTGGCTTTCGTGCAGGGATTGCAGGGCGACGACCCGGTGTACCGCAAGCTCGACGCCACCGCCAAGCATTTCGCCGTGCACAGCGGCCCGGAGGCCGACCGCCACCACTTCGACGCGCGCCCCAGCAAGCGCGACCTCTACGACACCTACCTGCCGGCGTTCGAGGCGCTGGTGAAGGAGGGCCAGGTGGATGCGGTGATGGGCGCCTACAATCGCGTATACGGCGAGTCCGCCAGCGCCAGCCAGTTCCTGCTGCGCGACGTGTTGCGCCGCGATTGGGGCTTCACCGGCTACGTGGTGTCGGACTGCTGGGCCATCGTCGATATCTGGAAGCATCACCATCTGGCGCCCAGCCGCGAGGCCGCCGCGGCGCTCGCGGTCAAGAACGGCACCGAACTGGAATGCGGCCAGGAATACGCCACGCTGCCGGCGGCGGTACGCCAGGGCCTGATCGGCGAAGCGGAGATCGACGACGCGGTGACGCGCCTGTTCACCGCGCGGATGCGACTGGGCATGTTCGACCCGCCCGAGCGCGTGCGCTGGGCGCGGATTCCCGCCTCGGTGAACCAGGCGCCCGCGCACGATGCGCTGGCCCTGCAGGCCGCACAGGAATCGCTGGTGCTGCTGAAGAACGATGGCGTGCTGCCGCTGTCGCGCGAGGTCAAGCGCATCGCCGTGGTCGGCCCGACCGCCGACGACACCATGGCCTTGCTCGGCAACTACTTCGGCACGCCGGCGGCGCCGGTGACCATCCTGCAGGGCATCCGCGACGCAGCCAAGGGCATCGAGGTGCGCTACGCGCGCGGCGTGGATCTGGTCGAAGGGCGCGACGATCCGAGCGCCACGCCGCTGATCGAGGCGGCGTATCTGCGGCCCTCGGCCGATTCCCCGGAACGCGGCCTGCGTGGCGAATACTTCCGCACGCCCGATCTGTCGGGGACGCCGGCGCTGGTGCGCACCGACGCGCAGATCGGCTTCCGCTGGGACCGCGGTTCGCCGACCGACAACCTGCTGGCCCGCGGCGAAGCGGGGCCGGGGCAGGGCATTCCCAACGATCATTTCAGCATCCGCTGGAGCGGCCAGTTGCTGCCGCCGGTTTCGGGCCGCTACCGGATCGAGGCGGCGGCCGACGATGGCTTCCGCCTCTATGTCGACGGCAAGCTGGTGCTGGATCACTGGACCGACAGCGACCGCATGCGCGCCGACGGCGTGGACCTGGACCTGCAGGCGGGCTGCGCCTATGCGGTGACGCTGGAGTACTACGACGCCGAGCGCGACGCGAGCGTGCGCCTGGGCTGGCGCATGCCCGGGGCGAAGCCGCCGTTCGACGAGGCGCTCGATGCCGCGCGCAACGCGGATGTGGTGGTGTTCGTCGGCGGCCTGACCGGCGATGTCGAGGGCGAAGAGATGAAGGTCGACTACCCGGGCTTCGCCGGCGGCGACCGCACCGACCTGCGCCTGCCGGCGCCGCAGCGCGCCCTGCTGGAAGCACTGCACGCCACCGGCACGCCGGTGGTGATGGTGCTGACCGGCGGCTCGGCGCTGGCGGTGGACTGGGCGCAGGCGCATCTGCCGGCGATCCTGATGAGCTGGTATCCGGGGCAGCGCGGCGGCACTGCGGTGGGCCAGGCGCTGTTCGGCGAGGTCAATCCCGCCGGCCGCCTGCCGGTGACGTTCTACCGGGCGGACCAGGCGCTGCCCGCCTTCGACGACTACGCGATGGAAGGCCGCACCTACCGCTACTTCCGCGGCACGCCGCTGTATCCGTTCGGCCACGGACTGTCGTATACGCGCTTCGACTACAGAAAGCTGCGCGTGGATGCGCCGCGCATCGCCGACGACGGACGCCTCAAGGTGCAGGTGGAGGTGGCCAATACCGGCAAGCGCGCCGGCGACGAAGTCGCGCAGCTGTACGTGCGGCGGCTGGCAGCCGCGCCCGGCGATGCGCAGCAGGCACTGCGCGGCTTCCAGCGCGTGCGCCTGGCCCCGGGCGAACGCCGGACCCTGACGTTCGAACTGGACGCGCAGCAGGCGCTGCGCCAGTACGACGAGGCGCGCGGCACCTACGTCGTGCCGGCAGGAAGCTACGAAGTACGGATCGGCGGTTCAAGCGCCGATGCCCGCGTGCGTGCGCGCTTCACCGTGGAGGCGCGTCGTGACTGAGGCCCGCAGTGCGGAGACCGCCGCGCACACGCTGTCGGTGCGCGAGAAGCTGGGCTACAGCCTGGGCGACCTGGCGGCGAACCTGATCTTCCAGACGCTGATCACCTACTTGGCCTTCTTCTACACGGACGTGTATCGATTGCCGGCCGCCACGGCGGCGACGATCATCTTCGTGATCGGCCTGCTCGGCGCGTTCGTGTTCACCCCGCTGATCGGCATCGCCGCCGACCGCACGGCCACCCGCTGGGGCAAGTTCCGGCCGTGGATCCTGTGGACGGCGATCCCGTTCGGCGTGCTGTCGCTGCTGGCCTTCAGCACGCCGGAGCTCGGCGCGCGCGGCAAGGTCGTCTACGCGTTGACCACCTATGGCCTGCTGATGCTGGTGTACGCGGCCAACAACCTGCCGTACTCGGCGCTCAGCGGCGTGCTCACCGGCAACATGACCCAGCGCAACAGCCTGTCGGCCTACCGCTTCGTGGCGGTGATGATCGCGCAGTTCATCATCCAGGTGCTGCTGCTGCCGCTGGTGCTGATCCTGGGCGACGGCGACAACGTGCGCGGCTTCGAGCGCCTGATGACGGTGTTCGCGGTGGTGGGCACGCTGTTCTTCCTGATCACCTTCGCCACCACCCGCGAGCGCATCGTCCCGGCCAAGGAACAGAGCGCCGGCGTGCTGCAGGACCTGTCCGACCTGCTGCACAACCGGCCTTGGAAGGTGATGCTCGCACTGACGGTGCTGGTCTTTGTCAACCTGGCGCTGAAGGGCGGCACCTATATCTACTATTTCCAGTACTACCTGAGCGAGGCCGCGCTGGCGGGCTTTCTCGACACCTCCGGCTTCAACGGCTTCATCGGCGGTGTGAATGCGCTGCTCGGCGGCTGGGGATTGTCCGGCTTCACCTGGCCGCAGGATGCGGCGACCTCGGCGTTCAGCCTGTTCAACGCCTGCGGCATCCTGTGCATGATCCTGGGCATCGGCTTCTCGCGGCGACTGGCCGACCGCTTCGGCAAGCGCGATGCCTTTGGCGGCGCGCTGCTGGTCTCCACTCTGTTCCTGCTGGTGTTCTACGTCCTGCCGCCTACCGCGATCGGCGTGGCCTTCGGCGCCTTCATGCTGCACGGCTTCTGCTACGGCATCACCATCCCCTTGCTGTGGGCGATGATCGCCGACGTCGCCGACTACTCCGAGTGGAAGAACCATCGCCGCGCCACCGCGATCATCTTCTCGGCGATGCTGTGCGGGCTGAAGATCGGGCTCAGTATCGGCGGCGCGCTGGTCGCCGGCATCCTCGCGCACCACGGCTACCAGGCGGGCGCGCCGCAGCAGCCGCAGGCGGTGGTGGACGGCATCCGCCTGACCGTGAGCGTCTACAGCGCCATTCCGTTCCTGGTCGCGGTGGCGCTGCTGTGCTTCTACCGGATCGACAAGCGCATGGAACGTCGCATCGAACACGACCTGCAGGCGCGACGCCAGGGCAGCGACCTCGACCATCTCGCGGCGCACGCCGTCTCGCAACCACTGGTCACCCACATTTACACGGCCGATCCGTCGGCCCATGTGTTCGAGGGGCGCCTGTACATCTATCCGTCGCACGACATCGACAGCGGCGCGCCGTTCGACGACGACGGCGGCCACTTCGGCATGGAGGACTACCACGTGCTGCGTATGGACACGCCGGACGGCGCGGTCACCGACTGCGGCGTCGCCCTGCATGTGCGCGATGTGCCCTGGGCCAGCCGGCAGATGTGGGCGCCGGATGCGGCGGCACGCGACGGGCGCTATTACCTGTACTTCCCCGCCAAGGACGCGCAGGGTCTGTTCCGCATCGGCGTGGCGGTGGCCGATCGCCCGGAAGGCCCGTTCGCCGCCGAACCCGAGCCGATCGCGGGCACCTATTCGATCGACCCGGCTGTGTTCGAGGACGACGACGGCGCGCACTACCTGTGCTTCGGCGGCATCTGGGGCGGGCAGTTGCAGAAGTACCGCGACGACCGCTTTGAGGCGATGCACGTCGAGCCTGAGGGCGATGCGCCGGCACTGGGCCCGCGCATCGCCCGGCTGGACGCGGGCATGACCCAGCTGGCGGAGCGCACACGCGAAATCGTCATCCTCGACGAACACGGCCAGCCGCTGCGCGCCGACGACCACGCGCGCCGCTTCTTCGAGGGACCGTGGCTGCACAAGGATCAGGGCCGGTATTACCTGTCGTATTCCACCGGCGATACGCATCTGCTGTGCTATGCCACCGGCGACAGTCCGTATGGCCCGTTCACCTATCGCGGCGTGCTGTTGAAGCCGGTAGTGGGCTGGACCACGCACCACTCCGTCTGCGCGTTCCAGGGGCGCTGGTACCTGTTCTACCACGACGCCCTGTTGTCCGGCGGCGTGACCCACCTGCGCTCGGTCAAGTGCACGCCGCTGCACGTCGAGCCGGACGGGAGCATTCGCACGGTCGATCCCTATGGTGGCTGAAAGGCCGTGGTCTAGTGACGCTGCGCCGCCTGCGGAGTTGGCGGGCGGCGCATTGGCCTCCTCTAAGCGTCGGCTGCCATGCAGCCGAGGCGAGCGAAGTGCTATGCGTTCCGATGGCGCGATGCGTCGGGACTGAAGTCCCTCCCACCGTGCACCAGGCAGGCTCGCCGCAAACCCCTGTGGGAGCGACTTCGGTCGCGACGAGTGAAGCCATCCAATGACCGATTGCGACAGCAGTCGGGAATGAAGTCCCTCCCACAATTGCGACAGCCAGCCATGCGCGGCGCCATTACACCGATCGCGGCAACAGCTCCAACCCCTGGATTTCGCGAATCCCCAATCCCGGCGCATCGCCAATCCGGATCTGCGCCTCGTCGAACTGCACCCCGCCGACCACCGGATCGAACACCCCCAGCGACGGCCCGTCCAGGTCGACCTTGGTGATGACGTCCGCGCGCGCCACCGCCAGGTGCGCCGCCGCGGCCACACCGATGCTCGATTCGAGCATGCAGCCGATCATGCACGGCACCCCGTACACCGCCGCGATATCGGCGATGCGCAGCGCGTTGGACAGGCCGCCGGCCTTGATCAGCTTGATGTTGACGATGTCCGCCGCGCGCCGCTGCAGCAGCGCGATCGCCTGCGCCGGCGAGAACACGCTCTCGTCCGCCATCACCGGAGTCTGCACGCGCTCGGTTACGTACTGCAGGCCGTCCACGTCGCCAGCCTTGACCGGCTGCTCCAGCAGTTCCAGCGTGACCCCGGCATGTTCCAGTGCGTGCATCGCCTGCACCGCCTGCTTCGGCGTCCAGCCCTGGTTGGCGTCCAGCCGCAGTTGCGCGCGATCGCCGACCGCGGCGTGGATCGCCTTGACCCGTGCGATGTCCTCGGCCAGATCGGTGCCAATCTTGATCTTCAGCGCCACGAAGCCGCGCGCCAGCGCCGACAGCGCGTCGGCCACCATCGTGTCCACTGTATTCACGCTGATGGTGAGGTCGGTGCTCAGGTGCGGCGTGCCACCGCCAAGCAGGCGGTACAGCGGCGCACCATGCAGCTGCGCCCACAGGTCGTGCACGGCGACCTCCAGCGCCGCCTTGGCGCTGCTGTTGTGTTCCAGCGCGCCCTGGATCAGGCCGCGCAGGCGCTGCAGGTCGGCGATGTCCTCGCCGATCAGGCGCGGTGCCAGGCAGCGCTCGATCGCCGCGATGATCGCTCCATGGGTGTCGCCGGTGATCGGCGGCGTGGCCGGGGCGCTGCCATGGCCGATCCGGCCATCGTCGGTGTGGACCATGACCACCACGTCCTCGATCGCCTGCACGGTGCGCAGCGCGGTCTTGAACGGGGTCTTCAGCGGCACGCGCAGCATGCCCAGGCGGATCTCGGTGATCTTCATTCGGCGGTCGGTGCGCGCAGGCGCTGGATGCGGGTGATGCGGTCGATGAACGGCGTGCCGTCGCCGAGCAGCAGCGGTTCCAGCGGCGTCACCGACACGCCGTTGAGGCGCACGCGCTGCAGCTGGCCGGCGGCGTTGCGGTAGCTGGCGCCGGCCACGTCGTGGATCACCCAGGTCTGGCCGTCTTCGTGGCCGATCACCAGCATCACGTGGCCGGGGATATAGACCAGGTCGCCGACGCGCAGTTGCGCCAATGCCTGCCGCCGCTGCGGCAGCGGGTCGCTGGCGGTGTAGGGCACCGACATCAGTGCGGGGCTGCGCGCCTGGTCGCCGGTGTTGCGCGGCAACTCGATGCCGAGGCTGCGATGCAGGTCGACGACGAAGCCGCTGCAGTCGCGCGCGTCGTAACTGTTGCCCCAGCCGTAGCGTTCGCCGAGGAACTTGAACGCCTGCTGCAGCAGCATCTGCGGCGTGGCCGGCAGCGGCGCCTCGGCGACGTCGGCGCTGCGCGGTATCAGCGCCGGCACCAGGTGCAGGCGTCCGTCGCGGTCGCGCAGCGGTAGCTGCACCACGTGGGCGGCCAGCGGCGACTGGCCGTTGACCACGTTCTGTGGCGGCCAGTCGCGCAACAGCGGCAGCGTGCTGCCCATGTCCAGCGCCACCTGCGAGGCGGCCGGCAGGTCCGGGGTGAACACGGTGGCAGCGCGCGCGCCGGTGACCAGCAGTCGCGGCGTGCGTTGCACATAGGCGAGCACGCTGGCGCGGTCGCCCTCGGCAAGGTGGTCGCGGGCGATCCACGCGGCGTAATTGTTCGCTAGCACGAACAGCCACTGGCCATCGGCACTGGCGTGCAGGATCGCCACTGCACTGCCCGGATAGAGCGCCGATTCCTGGAAGCGGTCGATGTCGCGATCGTCGCGGTCGCTGAACACGCGCTCGGCGGTCGGGAAGCGCCGCAGGTCGGCGCGTTGCACCACCAGCGCGTAGCGCGGCTGCACCTGCGCCGGCAGCGCGTCCAGCGCCAGCGCGCGCTGCAGCGCCTGCAATCGCGCGGCTTCCAGTATGCCGCCCTGGCTGTCGTACAGCGTGCGCGTCGGCGGCGCCGACAGCGCCAGGATCTGCGCGCGCACCTGCGCGGCGGGCAGTTGCGTCGGCAGCGCCGTCAGGTCGTGCATCGACGGGTCGTCGCGCAGCAGCCGGGCGTTGAACGCGGCGCGCTGCGTCGCCTCCAGCAGCGGCGGCGACGCCGCCGGCAGCCGCGCGATCCAGTGCGCGGCCTGCAACTGCGCCGGTTGTGCCTGCAGCGGCATGGCCTCGGTGGCGCGTGCCGTGGCGATGGCGCCGCTCGCCGCCGCGGCGAGCAACAGGCACAGGCCGCGCATCGTGATCATGGGAACCCACTGTCTAGAAAGAAGGTCGGCGGATGTCACGCGCCGACGCCAGGATCTTCGATTCCCGGTTTTTTCCTGTCAAGGCGCTGCGTTGACAGGTTTTGCGAGCGCGTGTTACACCCGGCTGCACAGGGGGCGCGTGGCGATGGCGCTGGGGAACGTGCAGGCACCGCACGGCAGCGCCGCGTCCGCTCGGCAAGATGCAGGAACCCGCAACACGATGGTCGCGTGCCGCGCACGGGTCATCGCCGTGTGCGTGGACGCCAGGGACAGGCGCTCGGCCGTGGCCGCGCCCGCGGCGTTCGCGCCATCCACCGCGCCATGCAGGAGAGCCGCGTGCCCATGCGAATCGTTCGTCGTCCTTTTCCCTTGCGGCCCGTGCGCGTGGCGCTGGCCGCGCTGACGACGCTGGCCGCGGCCTCGCCAGCGGCGGCCGCGGCGCAGGAACAGCCGGCGA